>NZ_LZIZ01000001.1:0-10213 GCF_001666915.1 Mycobacterium sp. E3339
TGATCGACATGTCCATGGCCGCGTGGCCCTCCATCGATCCGGCGATACCCCGCTCGGCCTGCGCCCGGGCCTCGTCGATCAGCCGCGACCGCACGAACAACCGGAACAGCACGGCCAGCACCACGATCATCAGCGGGCCGCCGACGAACTCCGCGGCGGTGAACTGCCAGCCCATCAGCAGGGCCAGGATGATGCCCAACTCGACCACCAGGTTGGTCGAACCGATTTCGAAGGCCATCGCGGCGGTGAAGCTGGCGCCCTTGCGGAACAACGAGCGGGCCAGGGCCACCGCGGCGTACGAGCACGAGGACGACGCCGCCCCGAGCCCGGCGGCCACCGCCAGGGTGCGTGGTCGATCGTCGCCCAGCAGCCCGACGATGGTCGAGCGCCGCACCACCGCCTGCACCACCGCCGACAGCGCGAAGCCCAGAATCAGCGCCCAGAGGATTTCCCACGTCATCGACCCGACGAGGCCCGGGCGCAGGCCGAGCGGGGTATCGCCGGATCGATGGAGGGCCACGCGGCCATGGACATGTCGATCAAGAAGGACGGCACGTTCGCGCAGCGGCTCTTGTCCGGGGAGGGCTTCACCTCGGTTTCGCACGTGTTCGTGATGGAGTGGTTGGCGATCCTGCGGGACCTGGTTCTGGGCCTGTTGATCGCCGGTGCGATAGCGGCGTGGGTGCCCGAATCATTCTGGCGTGGATTCTTTTTGGCCGACAGCCCGGGCTTGTCGGCGCTGTGGGGACCGATAGTGGGACCGGTCGTGGCGATCGTGTCGTTCGTCTGCTCTATCGGCAACGTGCCACTGGCCGCGGTGCTCTGGAACGGCGGCATCAGCTTCGGCGGTGTCATCGCGTTCATCTACGCCGACCTGCTGATCCTGCCGATCCTGAACATTTACCGGAAGTACTACGGCACCCGGATGATGCTCACGCTGCTCGGCACGTTCTACGCCGCGATGGTGGCGGCCGGCTATTTGGTCGAATTGATCTTCGGCGCAGCGAGTCTCATCCCGAAGCAGCGCAACGCCACGGTGATGGAAGCCACGATCTCGTGGAACTACTCCACCTGGCTCAATATCGCCTTCCTGGCCATCGCTGCCGTGCTCGTCGTGCGGTTCGTCACCACGGGCGGAATCCCAATGGCGCGGATGATGGGTGGCTCGCCCGAGAGCGGGCACGACCACGAGTGCCACTAGCGGCCAACGGATTGTCTCCGACGGCTTCGGGGGCGATGATCTGGCGAAGTGATCGGCAACGGCCAAGAAGGAGTCGCACGAAATGACGGAGATATCCATCGACGGCCACGGCCCGCGGCGCCGGGTGCTGCTCCTCTACTACACCTTCACCGGGCAGACGCTAGCGGTGCTCGAGGCGGCGGCCGAGGTGTTCGGCGAGCGGGGCTGGGAGGTGCACCGGGCTCCGATCACCTTCACCGATCGGCGCTACGCCGAACGCTTCTCGCTCTTCCCGTTGCGCCACGCGGCGCTTGACCTGCTCAGCGTCCTGCCCGCCCAGCTGCGCCGGGCGACCGGCGAGATCCAGACGCCGGACGAGGTTCGCGACGCAAGCTACGACCTGATCTGCATTGGATCCTCGACATGGTGGTTCACCATGAACATGCCGATGCGTACTTTCCTGAAGTCGGACGAGGCGCGAATCCTGCTCGCCGGCAAGCCATTCGCCGCGTTCTGCGTCTGCCGCCGGTACTGGCGCGGCAATTTCGCGGCGGTCCGCAGGCTCGGGGAGAGGCTGGGCGGCAGGTATGCGGGCGGGGTCCATTTCGAGTACCTCGGCGGCCAGATCGCCTCGGGGCTTTCGCTGATGAGCTATTTGCGGTCGGGCCGCTACCGGAACCGTTATTTCGGGCTGCGCATCCCGGCAACCAACGTCCAGCCATACCAGCTGGAACAGACGCGGATCTTCGCCCGATCGCTCGCCGATCGGCTGGCCGCCGACGCCGTGGCGTCCTGACTCAGCTCAGCCGGATGGTGTTCATCGACACCCCGGCGGCGGGCAGCCGCGCCAGCAGCGCGTCGCCCATCGCCGCCGCCGGCGTGAGCACCCCCGTAAGGTCACTGAGCCGATCCCGGTCGAGGGCCAGCGCGAGGCCGCTCTCGCCGAGCAGCACGCCGGTCGCGTCGTATGCGTCCCGCTGCTGGGAGAAGGTGCCCAGATAGCGGGCGCCCGAGGTCGTGGTCGTGTACGTCTCGACCGTGAAGTGGCCGCGCTCCCGCATCGCCTCGCTGGGCCCCGTGCCGGGCTTGGCGAGGGGCTGCAGCCATCGCCGGGGCACCCGCCCGAAATGCCTGGTGCCCAAGGCCCAGCCGGTCCGGAGCGCACCCGTGACGGCCGCGGACGCGACGGGCGCCGCGGCGGACCTGCCGAGGCTCATGGTCTCCGAGTAGCGGAACCGCCTGCCGTAGGCCCAGTTCTGTAAGGCGTTGCTGCGTCGCACTATTCGCGTGTTGTGTGGCGCCCACACCAGGGCGCCCAGCCAGAAGCCGGCGAGCTCGGGCGCGATCCGGCCGCCCGGGCGCCACCGGAAGTCCGGTTGCCGACCGAGGTCCGGTTCGGCGCTTCGGTCGGTGGTCAGGGTGTACGGGTCATTCATCAGCCGGCGAGCCTGCGCGTCGCCGGACGCGGTGCGCATGGATTCGAATTCCGAGGCGACGGTTCCTCCGGAGCCGCCGCCCTGGAAGAAGGAGCGGAACACGAAGGTGGTGTCGCGCAGCTCCCCTGTGCCGTCGCGGGCCGCCCGGCGATAGAGCTGATAGACGTTCAGATCCGAAGGCAGGGAGGCGAATCCGCACGAGACGACGATCCTGGCGCCGGTGTCGACGGCCTGCCGGTGGTAGCGGTCGATGCTGTCGCGCACGAACATCACCTCGCCGGTCAGGTCGGCGTAGTCCGTCCCGGCCTTCGCGCAGGCCGCCACCACCGGCAACCCGTAGCGGGTGTAGGGCCCGACCGTGGTGACCACCACCCGGGTGCGGGCCGCCATCGCGTCCAGCGTCGTCGGGTCCGACGCGTCGGCCACGATCAACGGCCAATCCCGCGCGGCCGTGCCGAGCGCGCTCCGGGTGGCCGCCAGCCGGTCCGGCGAACGACCGGCCAGCGCGATGCGGGCCCCGCCGGCCGCGCCGGCCAGGTAACGGGCCGTCAACTCGCCGGAAAAGCCGGTGCCGCCGTAGAGGACGATGTCGAACTCGCGGTCCGCCGAACCCATCGCTCGATCTCCTCACCCGCCACGAGGCGCAGAGCCGCCGTCACCGGATCTTGTTGCACCCCAAGGCTTCAGGATTTGCCGGCGAGCTTCTCGCGCAGGCGGCGGTTGACCGGTTCTGGCAGTAGCTCGGAAACGTCGCCGCCGAACATCGCGACCTCTTTGGCCAGGGACGACGAGACGAACGAATAACGAGGTGTCGTCGCGACGAAGAAGGTGTCGACACCGGCGATGTGCTTGTTCATCTGCGCCATCTGCAGCTCGTATTCGAAGTCGGTGCCGGTGCGCAGGCCCTTCACGATCGCGGTCATCCCCCGCGCCCTGACGAAGTCGACCACCAGGCCCTGCCCGGCCTCGACCCGCAGGTTGGGCAGGTGCGTGGTCGACTCGTTGATCATCGCGATCCGCTCGTCGAGGTCGAACATGCCCTTCTTGGCGGGGTTGGTCAGGATCGCCACCACCACCTCGTCGAACTGGG
This sequence comes from Mycobacterium sp. E3339, assembly GCF_001666915.1. Classification (NCBI taxonomy): domain Bacteria; kingdom Bacillati; phylum Actinomycetota; class Actinomycetes; order Mycobacteriales; family Mycobacteriaceae; genus Mycobacterium; species Mycobacterium sp. E3339. Next base: position 3,707 of record NZ_LZIZ01000001.1, read on the forward strand.
CCGACGCCCGTTCGAAGACGTCGATGTGGCCCAACGTCACCGGATCAAACGACCCCGGGCATACCGCGCCGCTCATGACGCGCGCCGACGACGACGCAGAACGCAGGGATCAAAAGGAGCGGCGCCCATGACGAAAGACGGTACACGTCCGCCTCACACCCGCTCGGCCATCTCCAGCCGGGTGTCGCCGTACCCCCGCGGCTCCCACACCGACCAGCCGGCCGGCCAGGCCAGCGGCGCTCCGGCCGCCGGGCGCTCCACCACCGCCACGGTGCCGACGCTCGCCCAGCCGTGCGCGACCAACGCGGCCAACACGGCCTGGACCTCGGCGGCGTCGACGTCGTAGGGCGGGTCGGCCAGAACGAGGTCGACCGGGCTCGCGGCGCCGGCCGCCAACACGGTCGCGACCGCGCCGCGGCGCACCGTCGCACCGGTCAGGCCCAGCGTCTCGATGTTGCGCGCGATGACCGCCGCGCTGCGGTGATCGGACTCCACGAACAGCGCCGACGCCGCCCCCCGGGACAGCGCCTCCAATCCCAGTGCGCCCGAACCGGCATAGAGGTCCAGCACCGCGGCGCCCGCCAAATCCCCTCGGGCGGCCAGGATGTTGAACAGCGACTCGCGGACGCGGTCGGTGGTCGGCCGGGTTCCCCGCGGCGGGACGGCGATGCGCCGGCCGCCGGCCACGCCGCCGATGATCCGGGTCACCTGCCGACACCTACAGCAGCGTCGACCAATAGTCCCAGAACCGCGCCAGGATCAGCAGGAACACCGCGGTGAACCACAGCGCGACGATCGACCACCGCCATTGGTAGAGCACCCACACCACGCCGCGGCCCCGGCGCTGCAGCGCCGGGCGGCACACGATCGAGGCGACCACCACCAACAGCGTGATGGTGACCGCCCAGACGACCATGCAGTAGGGGCACAACGCCCCGATGGTGTACAGGCTCTCGTAGATCAGCCAGTGCACGAACGCCGCGCCGAGCAGCACCCCGACCGTCAACCCGATCCAATACCATTGCGGCAACTGAACTTTCGTCACCGCCAGCAGGCCCGTGACGACCACCACGGTGAACCCCACCAGACCGAGCAGCGGGTTGGGGAACCCCAGCACGGACGCCTGCGGGGTGACCATCACCGAGCCGCACGACAGGATCGGGTTGAAGTTGCACGACGGCACGTACGCCGGGTTGAGCAGCAGGTCGATCTTCTCCACCGTCAGCGTCGCCGAGGCGGCCAGGCCGATCACGCCGGCGATCAGCACCCACCACGCACTGGGCGCCGGCAGGGCCTCGGGGCGCGATTCCGGTGTCGGGTCGGCGGTTTCGGCGGGCGCCGGCGTGGTCACGCGGCCGGGGGGGCGGCGGCGCCGTCGATGCCGGGCACGTCACCGACGATGCTCTTGATCTTGGCGACCAGCGCATCCGGTGTGGACGGGTCGTAATCGTCCCCGTTGATCTTGATGGTCGGCGTGGCGTTGATCTTGGCGGCCGCCGCCTCGCCGGTGACCTTGGCAATGTACTTGCCGCTGTTGACGCAGTCGGGCACCTTGCCGGCGGCGCCGGCCTCCCGGGCGATCTCGATCAACCGGGCGTTGTCCGGGAAGCTGCTGCCGCGCTCGCTGGGCTGCAGGTCCGTGGTGAACAGGGCCGTGTGGAACCGGCGGAACGCGTCCATGGACTCGTCGGCCACGCACAGGGCCGCGGCGCCGGCCCGCGACGAATAATTCTGGTTCCTGGCGTTGTCGAGGATCGACACCATGCTGTAGTCGGCCGCGATCGCGCCGACGTCGATGAGCCTGGAGACCGTCGGGCCGAAGGTGCGCTCGAAGTTGCCGCAGGCCGGGCACAGGAAGTCCTCGTAGAACGTGACGACGGCCTTGGGGTTGCTGGTCCCGGGCTGGGTGACCAGCTTGCTCGACGTCACCCGCACGGTGTCGCCGGCGCCGATGGCCGCGGTCTTCTTGTGGTGCGTCACCACAATGTAGGAGACCAGCGCGACCAGGAAGATGACGACGATGGCGGTCCCGCCGATCTGCACGAGTCGGCCCGATTTACCGTCGGCCGACTTGATGTCAAAGCGCGGGGGGCGTTTGGGTTTGTCGGCCACAGTTTGCGCGATCCTTCGGTGTTCGGGTGGACGTCAGGCGCCTCTAGATTACCGGCGCCGCGCGCGCGACAGGTCAGACCCGGCTCAGGTGGGCGCGCAGGGCCGAAATCAACTCGGTGGTCGCGGCGGCGCAGCCCCCGCCGAGCTGGAACAGATTGACGAAGCCGTGCGTCAACGACCCCATGCACCGCAGGTCGACCGCGGTGCCGGCGGCCTCCAGCGCCGCCGCGTAGCTCTCCCCCTCGTCGCGCAGCGGGTCGAACCCGGCGACCGCGATCAACGCGGGGGCGAGCCCGGCCAACGACTCGGCCAGCAGCGGCGACACCCGCGGATCCGCCCGGTCGATGCCCGAACCACGCAGGTATTGGGACTCGAACCAATCGATGTCGCGTTTGGTCAGCAGGAAGCCGCGGGCGAACAGGCTCAGCGAGCGGGTGTGCGTGCTGAAGTCGGTTCGCGGGTAGATCAGCCACTGCAGCACGGGGGCGGGCCCGCCCTCGTCGCGCGCCAGCTGGCTGACGACGGCGGCCAGGTTGCCGCCCGCGCTGTCCCCGCCCACCGCGACCCGGCCGGGTGCGGCGCCGAGTTCCTCCGTGTGGTCGTACGCCCACCTGAAGGCGGCGTAGGCGTCCTCGACCGCGGCGGGCGCCGGATGCTCGGGGGCCAGCCGGTAGTCGATCGACAGCACGTGGATGCCGGCGTCGCGGCACGTCAACCGGCACAGCGCGTCGTAGCCGTCCAGGTCGCCGATCGCCCATCCGCCGCCGTGGTAGAAGACCAGCAGGGGCGCGGCCGCGCCGTTGCCGGGACGGTAGTGCCGCGCCGGGATCTCGCCGGCCGGCCCGGGCAGCGCCAGTTCCTCGACGTCGACGTGGATCTGTGGGCCGGGAAGCTCGAGCAACAGCTGGCGCAGCTGAGCGCGGGACGTGGCCGCGTCGTCGTCGGCGACCAGGCCGTCGATGCCGACGGCGCGCAGACCGGCCAGCATCAGCTGAAGGGTGGGGTCCAGGGTGTTGCCGTCGATGGTCACCGCGCGCCCACCGAACAGCGCACGCTTGGCTGGCGTGGGGATCCAGGGAATGACCTTGACGCCGATCGTCGAGACCGCGCCCTGCATGCGACTGGCCAGGCGCATCGGCGCGTGTTTCGGCCCGAGGTGAAGGTCCGGCGCGGGCACGCTCTTGGTCATGGGCACTCCCTCGAATGCAACGTGGTAAAGCTCGACGACGGACGGATGTGCGGTCCGCGCCCTCGCCTCGGCGTCTTCCGGCCTCCCGGCGGCCACCGCCCAGCACGGTCAGCGCCTGGCCGCACACCGATTACCGGCCGCTTCATAACCCGTGCGACCAACTCTACGTGGTGACGAATTTGCGAAATACAGGCCACGTCCCGATATCACCGCGCCCCGCCCCGGTGTCGGTGACGTGGTATTTTCCAAGCTCGGTAATATCGTGATCCCCAAGCCGGTAACCGCCTCATGGATTGCGAGCAGCTTCGACGTGTTCGATTTCGAACTCAGCGCCGCGAACTCAGCGCCGATTCAATGGCGTCGATCTCCTCGCTCGATGGCGGCACCCGGCCGGGTCCACGCACCTTCAACTTCACAGGCAGGTGAATGACATTGGCTGGCGATTCGGGCGCTGCCGTGCCCTCGATAGCTCTTAATGACGAAAACACGATGCCGGTGCTCGGACTTGGCGTCGCGGAGTTGTCGGAGGACGAGACCGAACGCGCGGTTTCCGCAGCGCTGGAAATGGGCTGCCGGCTGATCGACACCGCCTCGGCTTACGGCAACGAAGCCGCCGTCGGCCGCGCGATCGCGGCCTCCGGGATTCCGCGCGCCGAGCTGTTCGTCACGACCAAGCTGGCGCCGGCCGACCACGGGTTCCTGCGCTCCGAGGAGGCCTGCAAGGAGAGCCTGGAAAGGCTCGGCCTCGACTACCTCGACCTCTACCTGATCCACTGGCCGGTGCCGTCCCGGGGCGAATACGTGAATTCTTTCGGCGGGCTGATCCAGTGCCGCGGCAACGGGCTCGCGCGGTCGATCGGCGTCTCGAACTTCACCGAGTTGCACGTCACCGACGTCATCGACCTGACGTTCGTCACGCCGGCGGTCAATCAAATCGAGCTGCACCCGCTGCTCAACCAGGCCGACGTGCGCAAGACCAACGCCGAGCACAACGTCGTCACCCAGGCCTACACCCCGCTGGCGCTCGGCAAGCTGCACGACAACCCGACCGTGACTTCGGTCGCCGGCGAATACGGCAAGACGCCGGCCCAGGTGCTGCTCCGGTGGAACCTGCAGCTGGGCAACGCGGTCGTCTTCCGCTCGGCCAACCCGGAGCACATCGCCGGGAACCTCGACGTGTTCGACTTCGAGCTCGCCGCCGAGCACATGGACGCGATCAACGCCCTCAACGACGGCACCCGGTTGCGGCCGGATCCCAACACCTTCGAGGGTTAACCCGCCGGGCAGGTGGCCGCCGCTTGACGCAGCACCCCCGTCGACGGCTGGTCCACCGGTAACGAGTAGCCGCGCAACACGGCGATGAACTGCATGGCGTACTGGCAGGCGAACGCGGCGTTCGGCGGCATCCATTGCGCGGGCGCCGCGTCCCCCTTGTCCTGGTTGGCCTGTCCGTCGACGGCCAGCAGGTTGGCGGGGTCGTTGGCGAAGCGCAGCCGCTCGGCGTCGGGCCACCCGTAGGCGCCCATGTCCCAGGCGTAGGCGAGCGGGACGATGTGGTCGATCTGGACCGCCTCCCCGACCTTGGGGCCGCGCTGGAACGCGATGGTCTTGTTGGTGTAGGGATCGTGCAGGGTGCCGGTGGCCACCGCGTCCGGGCACCGTTTGGTGACGACGTACGTCTTGTCGACGAGGTCGCGGTTGAGGATGTCGTCGCGGGTGTCGCAGCCGTTGTGCCCCAGCGGGGCGTCGTTGTCGTCGTCCCACGCGTCGCCGAACGCCGGCCGCCGGTAGTCGTACCGGTGCGCCCGCACCGGCAGCACCGGGATGCCCGCCAGCACGTCGGAGCCGGGTTGCACCGTGGGGACGTCGGCGCGCGCCGCGTATTCGGCGGCGTGCCTGGCCGCCGTGGACCCCACCGTCTGGTAGGCCACCAGCAGCGCGAGTGCCGCGACCGCGGACAGCCACAGCAGCACCCTGCGGTTCACGACTTGTCCAGGTATTCGATCCGGTCACCGGTGACGAAAGGCGCTGCCAGCAAAGCCAATTCGGGGTTGGCCGGGTTGTCGGCGTAGCTGCGGACGCAGAACTCGCGCGCGGCCTCGATGACGTCGCGGTGGTCGGCCAGCGACAGCAGGCGCAGGTTGATCGCGCGGCCGGACTGGTTGCGGCCCAACACGTCTCCCTCCCGGCGTTCCTTGAGGTCCAGGTCGGCCAGCGCGAACCCGTCCAGGGTCGCGGCCACCGCCGACAGCCGCCGGCCCGCGGGCGACTCCGGCGAAACCCAGCTGGCGAGCAGGCACAGGCTGGGATGGCTGCCGCGGCCGATGCGGCCACGCAGCTGGTGCAGCTGGCTGATGCCGAAGCGGTCGGCATCCATCACCAGCATCACGGTGGCGTTGGGCACATCCACACCGACCTCGATGACGGTGGTGCACACCAGCACGTCGATGTCACCAGCGCGGAACGCCGCCATCGCGGCGTCCTTTTCGTCGGCGGACAACCGGCCGTGCATCAGGCCCAGGCGCACCTTCGCCAACTCACCCGAACGCAGCCGGGCGTAGAGACCCTCGGCGGTTTCCGACGGCCTGGTGTTCTGCTCCTGCTTGTCCGCATCGTCGGTCTCGTCGATCCGCGGCGCGACCACATAGGCCTGGCGGCCGGCGGCGACCTCCTCGCTGATGCGCCGCCAGGCCCGCTCCAGCCACGCCGGCTTGTCCTTGACGAAGATGACGTTGCTGGTGATCGGCTGCCGGCCGCGCGGAAGTTCGCGCAGCGTAGACGTTTCCAGGTCGCCGTAGACGGTGAGCGCGACCGTGCGCGGTATCGGCGTCGCCGTCATCACCAGCAGGTGCGGCGTGACACCGGGACGGGCCTTGGCTCGCAACTGGTCTCGCTGTTCGACGCCGAAGCGATGTTGCTCGTCGACCACCACCATGCCCAGGTGGTGAAATTCCACGGCGTCCTGCAGCAGCGCATGGGTGCCGACGACGATCCCGGCCTGACCGCTGGCCACCTCGTCACGGACGTGCTTCTTCTGCGCCGCCGTCATCGATCCGGTGAGCAGCGCGACGCGGGTCGCGTGGTCGGCACCACCGAGCTGGCCGGCCATCGCCAACGGGCCGAGCACGTCGTTGATCGACCGGAGATGTTGGGCGGCAAGCACTTCCGTGGGCGCCAGCAACGCACACTGGTAGCCGGCGTCCACC
>NZ_LZIZ01000002.1:0-3680 GCF_001666915.1 Mycobacterium sp. E3339
CGATGGCCGCGGCCAGCATGGCCTCTAACAGGAACGGCAGCTGGGTGTACCAGCGGCTGGCGCCGACCAGCCGCATGATCCCGATCTCGGTGCGTCGCGTGTAGGCGGCGACCTGGACCATGTTGGCAATCAGCAGGATTGCGCCCACGGCCTGTACCAGCGCGACGGCGAACGCGGCGTTGCGCAGTCCGTCCAGCACGGCGAACAACCGGTCGATCAAATCCTTTTCGTTGAGGATGCTGCGCACCCCGGGCTGGCCCTGCATCGCGGCGTCGAACTCCGCGTGCTGTTCGGGGTTGTTCAGCTTGACGATGAACGACGCCGGAAACGATTCTTTGCCCGCAACGTCTTTGAACTCCGGGAACTTCTTGATCGCGTCGTTGTAAGCGTCCTGCCGGTTGACGAAGCGCACCGACTTGACGTCCTGGCGCGCATCGATCTTGTCCCGCAGCGCTTTACACGGACCCGACGCGCAGGTCGCGTCGTTGGCGGAGATGTCGTCGGTGAGGAACACCTGCGTCTCGACGCGATCGAGATAGATCTCGCGCGAGTTGTCGGCCAACCGGACCACCAGCAGGCCACCGCCGAACAGCCCGATGGAGATCGCCGTGGTCAGGATCATCGCGGCCGTCATCGTGACGTTGCGACGAAGACCGGTCAGGACCTCGTTGAACAGGAAGCCAAAGCGCACTTAGCGGTCCATCCCATAGATGCCGCGTTGCTCGTCACGAACCAGCCGCCCCAAGGACAGCTCCACGACGCGCTGACGCATCGAGTCGACGATGTGGTGGTCGTGCGTCGCCATCAGCACCGTCGTCCCCGTGCGGTTGATCCGCTCCAACAAATCCATGATGTCCTTACTGGTGTCTGGGTCGAGATTGCCAGTCGGCTCGTCGGCCAAGAGAACCAGGGGCCGGTTCACGTAGGCGCGGGCGATCGCCACGCGTTGCTGCTCGCCACCGGACAACTCGTGCGGCAGCCGGTTGGCCTTGCCGGACAGGCCGACGGTTTCCAGCACCTCGGGCACCACCCGGTTGATCGCGTCGGTCCGCCGGCCGATCACCTCCAGCGCGAACGCGACGTTCTCGTACACGGTCTTCTGCTGCAACAGCCGGAAGTCCTGAAAGACGGTCCCGATCACCTGGCGCAGCTTCGGGACGTGCCGCCCGCGCAGCTTGTTGACGTGGAACTTCGACACCCGGATGTCGCCGGAGGTCGGGTTCTCCTCGCCGAGCAGCAGCCGCATGAACGTCGACTTACCGGAGCCCGACGGGCCGATCAGGAAGACGAATTCACCCTTGTCGATTTTGACGCTGACGTCCTCCAACGCCGGACGCGCCGACGCTTTGTACTTCTTGCTGACATGGTCGAGGGTGATCATCACGGCACGCCAGTGTAGCCGTGATTTTCGCTGGCAAGCCAAGTCAACTGGCTGGCAGCGGCGAACTGGGCGCCGGTCCGGGCCCCGGCTGCGGGAGCGGAGACGGCGGTGTGGGCGGGCTTGTGCTGGGCGGACAGAACGGCGCCGGCAGCAGGCAGGGCAGCTGCGGGAGCTGCAACGGCGGCGTCGTCGTGGTCGTCGTCACCGGCGGTGGCGGGGGCGCGGGCGACGGCGTGCTCGTCGGGGTCGGCGTGTGCGTGGTGGCCGGCGGCTCCTGCACGCGGCTGCGGGGCACCCACGTGTAGTTGGGGTCGGGCACGAAGCCCGGCGGCACCACTTGCTGCGCCGGCGGCTTGGGCGCCGCTTCGGGGCGGTAAGTGTCGTAGACCCACCACACCGCGAAAAAGGCGATGATCAGCACCAGGGTGGACGTGCGGACCCGCCCGCCGAACATGTACTTCGGCCAGCGATGTTCGGTGTCTTCGCTGCGTTTCTCGAAAAGGCTCAGGGTCAATTTCAACGTTTCTGCACCGCACCTTGGACGTCGTCGCCGGCTACCTCCTCGGCAGCCTGGGCGACCGGCACGGACGGGTCGTCGACCAGGCCCACGGTCGCGTCCGCCGCCGTCACGATGCCGACGCGGGCCAGCGCCCGGATGACCAGGACGCGCAGCTGCCGCCCGGCCTCGAACTGCTTGCCGGGCAGCGTGCGGGCCACCAGGCGAAGGGTGACGGTGTCGACCTCGATGCTCTCCACACCCATCACGGTGGGCGCATCCAGCAGCAACTCGCCTAGCCCCGGGTTGTCCATCGCGCGGTCGCACTCCTGGTGCAAGACCTCGTTGACCCGGTTCAGGTCTGCGCTGGTGGACACCGGGATGTCGACCACCGCGCGGGCCCAGTCCTTGGACAGGTTGACCACCTTGACGATCTGCCCGTTCGGAATGGTCAACACCTCGCCGTCCGGTGAGCGCAGTCGCGTCACCCGCAACGTCACGTTCTCGACCGTGCCGCTGGCCTCCGTCGAGGAGACGACGGTGAGGGTGACCAGGTCACCGAAGCCGTACTGGCGCTCGGCGAGGATGAAGAAGCCCGAGAGCAGGTCCCGCACCAGCTGCTGCGCGCCGAAACCCAGGGCGGCGCCGACCACGGTGGCCGGCGCGACCAGTCCCCCGACCGAAAACTGCAGCACGCTGGCGATCTGCATCATCACCCAGATGCCGATGAGGACCACCGACACCCAGGAGATCACCGAGGCCATCGCCTGACGGTGCTTGGTGGCCTCCGAGCGCACCAGCGCGTCGCTCTCGGCGAAGCCCAGGTTGAGTTGACGGGTCACCTGCTGAGCCACCCAGTTGACGAACCGGGCCGCCAGCACCGCGACGATCAGCACCATGACGATCCGCAGACCGCGCGTGATGATCCATTGACCGATTTCGCCGCGCCAAAATTCGTGCCAGCCCAGCGCCTTTATCGAGGCGGTCGAGGCTTGAAGAGTTGTGTTAGTCGTCATCTTTTCGGTTGCGCCACCGGATTCCCGCTTCCAGGAACCCGTCGATGTCCCCGTCCAGGACGGCCGCCGGGTTGCCGACCTCGTACTCGGTCCGCAGGTCCTTGACCATCTGGTACGGGTGCAGGACGTAGGAGCGCATCTGGTTGCCCCACGAACTGCCGCCTTCGCCTTTCAACGCGTCCAGCTCCGCGCGTTCTTCGGAACGCTTGCGCTCCAACAACTTTGCCTGAAGCACGCGCATCGCCGAGATCTTGTTCTGCAGTTGCGATTTTTCGTTCTGGCAAGTCACGACGATACCCGTTGGGATGTGGGTTAAACGAACCGCCGAGTCGGTGGTGTTCACCGACTGCCCGCCCGGGCCGCTGGAACGGTAAACGTCAACGCGCACATCGCCTTCCGGTATGTCGATGTGATCGGTGGTCTCCACCACAGGAAGAACCTCGACTTCGGCGAACGACGTCTGACGTCGGCTCTGGTTGTCGAACGGGCTGATCCGCACCAGCCGATGGGTGCCCTGCTCGACCGACAACGTGCCGTACGCGAACGGGGCGTGCACCGCGAACGTCGCGCTCTTGATGCCCGCCTCTTCGGCGTAGGAGGTGTCGAACACCTCGACGGGATACTTGTGTTGCTCGGCCCACCGCATGTACATGCGCATCAGCATCTCGGCCCAGTCGGCGGCGTCCACCCCGCCGGCGCCGGAGCGGATGGTGACCAACGCCTCGCGCTCGTCGTACTCACCCGAGAGCAGCGTGCGCACCTCGGTGGCCTCTATATCCGCGCGCAG
>NZ_LZIZ01000003.1:0-9944 GCF_001666915.1 Mycobacterium sp. E3339
CACCGTGTTGCTGGTGGGGGCCATGGGGGCGGCGCTGGTCGCGGTCGCCACGGCCACCTACCTGATGGCAGTCGGTCACGACGGCCCGTCCTGGGTCGCCTACGGGATCGCCGGCGCGATCACCGCGGGCATGCCGGCGATCGAGTGGCTGCACGTTCGGCAGCTGCGCCGCGCGGTCGCCGCGACCTAGGGGCCGGTCAGGACGCCTTGGCGTACCTGCGGACCAGTTCGTCCTCGCTGAACGTGCCGGTGTGCTGAGTGCCGTTGTCGTCGCGGCCGAAGAAGGTCCAGCGCCGGGGAACCGAGCGCGGTTCGCTGATCATCTTGACGGTGTAACGCAGCTGCGTGGGGCGCAGCGTACCGATGATGTCACCGACCCGGATCTTCGAGGGATGGATCTCCGGCGCGTCGCCCCAGTCTTGTATCGCCACTCAGGCCCATCCTCACGGTGTCGGCCCCCCGCTCACCTGGACAGCGCCACGGTCAGGCACTCGCCACTGTAGTGCACGCCCGCGCCCAGCCCACCATCGCGATCGCCCGGCGGCTGAGCCGTCAACCCTGGCGGTCGCGACCGTCCACCCGTGGCGTAGCGTCGACCGCGAGCTGTTTCGTTGTCAGAGGTTTCCCCCGCCCCCGGCGGAGGTCGCCCACGGGGAATGCGATTCCTCCGTCCGCCCGCGCTCGCCGGGCCGACGACGCCGACTGAAGGGACGCCCGTGGATGCTGGGAAATTGGCTGGCCGAGTTCACCAGGTCGTGGAATGACCGAATCGCTTGAACGACGACGCGGGGTCAATCCGGTCCGGCTGTCAGTGGCGCGCGAACTCGGTCGCGTCATCGACGGTGCGTGGTGGCCGCGTGCGGACCGCATCACCAACGAATTGCCCGGCCTGGTAGCGATTCTGACTCCCTTGCTGGGGGACATCCGCTCCATCAACGTCAACTGGCCACCGCTGCAACGGCCGCCCGACTTGAACTGGTCGGGCTGGGAACGCAAACGCCAGCACGTGATGACCTTCGTCGGGGGAGACGCAAGCATCAACCTGTTGGTCATCCCGTACGCCACCCACAGCGCGCTCGCCCTGATGGTGTTGCGCTGCGCGGCAGACCTTCCCGTCGAAGCGCGCGACCAGACGAAGCCGGCGTTCCTGACCGCCGGCTCCATCCTGCGGGCGGCCCAGCAGCAGTGCGCGACGGCCTGAAGCCGGACCGGCGCGAAACCTAGTGGTGCTCGCCGTTCGTGCCGTTCGGCGAACCGACGGTGCTCTCCTGGTGTTCGCGCAGGGCGGTCAGGGCGCGTTGCTCGGCGCCGTGTGCCGCCTCGCGCAGCGCCGCATCCTCGGAAACCGGGTCGGCGAACAGGAAGCTGCCGCTACCCGGTGAACCCGCCGAGCCCAGCTTGTTCATCCGCTTGGGCAACGCCGCACCCTGGTACTCGAGCGGCAGCGGGTGGCCGTGGTCGTCGACCGGGCCCAGAGGCTGATGCAGCTCGATGTACGCCCCGTGCGGCAGCCGCTTGATGATGCCGGTCTCGATGCCGTGCGCGAGCACCTCGCGGTCGCTGCGCTGCAAGGCAATACACCACCGATAGGTGATGAAGTACACCACCGGCGGCAGGATGACCATTCCGATGCGGCCGATCCAGGTCGTCGCGTTCAGCGAGATCTGGAACTTCAGCGCGATGATGTCATTCATCGCCGCCAGCGTCAGCAGCATGTAGAACGAGATCGCCATGGCGCCAATGGCAGTCCGCACCGGGACGTCGCGCGGGCGCTGCAACAGGTTGTGGTGCGCGTAGTCGCCGCTGAACCGCTTCTCCAGGAACGGGTAGACGATCAGCAGGATGAAGATCAACCCCATGATCAGCGCCACCCAGACCGCGGCCGGGATGGTGTGGTGCCAGAAGTAGAACTCCCACGGCGGCCAGATACGGGCCAGGCCCTCGGTCCACATCATGTAGAAGTCGGGCTGTGAACCCGCCGAGACGTGAGATGGCTTGTAGGGGCCCAGGTTCCAGATCGGGTTGATCTGCAGCAGGCCGCCCATCAGGCCGAGCACGCCGACGATCGCGGCGAAGAACGCGCCGGACTTGACGGCGAAGATGGGCATCACCCGCACGCCTACGACGTTGTGCTCGGTGCGGCCCGGGCCGGGGAACTGGGTGTGCTTCTGGAACCAGACCATCGCCAGGTGCAGGCCGATCAGCGCCAGGATGATCCCCGGGATCAGCAGGATGTGCAGGGCGTACATGCGCGGGATGATGTAGCCCGCCGCGGCGCACTCGTCACCCACACCGCCGCAAGGGAAGTCGCCGCCGAACAACGCCCAGTGCAGCCAGGTGCCGATCACGGGCATTCCCAACGTGATCGACGACAGCGCGGCCCGCAGCCCGATGCCCGAGAGCAGGTCGTCGGGCAGCGAGTAGCCGAAGTAGCCCTCGAACATGGCAAGGATCAACAGCAGCGAGCCGATCACCCAGTTCGCCTCGCGCGGCCGTCGGAACGCCCCGGTGAAGAAGATGCGGGCCAGGTGAACCATGATCGACGCGGCGAAAATCAGTGCGGCCCAGTGGTGTACCTGCCGGACGAACAGGCCGCCACGCACCTCGAACGAGATGTCCAGCGTCGAGGCGAAGGCCTTGGACATGTCCACGCCGCGCAGCGGTTGGTAGACGCCGTTGTAAGTGATCTCGGCCATCGACGGGTCGAAGAACAGCGTCAGGTACACGCCGGTGAGCAGCAGCACGATGAAGCTGTACATCGCGATCTCGCCCAACAGGAACGACCAGTGCGTCGGGAAGACCTTGTTGAGCTGCCGGCGCACCGCCGCGGACGGGTGATAGCGCGTGTCGATGTCTTCGCCCTGACGGGCCAGGACTTCGCCGATCTTCGGCGGTTTCGGGGGACTCAGTCTTGGACTCATGTTGTCGTCCTCTCCCAGAATGCCGGTCCGACGGGCTCGATGAAGTCACCGTTGGCGACCAGATACCCGTTGGTGTCGATCGTGATGGGCAGTTGCGCCAGCGCACGAGCCGCCGGGCCGAAGATCGGCTTGGCGAAGTGCAGGGCGTCGAACTGCGACTGGTGGCAGGGGCACAGGATGCGGTAGGTCTGCTCCTCGAAAAGCGATGCGGGGCAACCCAAATGCGAGCAGACCTTGGTGTAGGCGAACAGTTCGCCGTAGTTGAAGCTTTCCTGCCCCTGGCGTTTGACCACCTTGGGCATGTCGGTCGGCCGGACCCGGATGAGCATCACGGGGTTGCGCACGCCCTGGTTGATCGCGCGCAGCTTTTCCTGCGATTCCGGGGTGGTGCCGTCACCGTCGGACTCCCGCCACGGGAAGACGGTTTCCATGCCACCGGCGTCCAGGTCCTCCGGACGCATCTTGATGAACGGCGAGGCGCCTGCGGATCCGGTGGCCCGCGCGAGGAAGATGGTCTCGCCCTGATACCGCGGGGTCCAGCCGGACGTCCACAGCACGGCCTTCTTGCCGTTGGCGGTGGACACCATCGGCTTCCACGGGTTCTTGATCAGGCCGCCGGCGAAGGCCACCAGGGTCGAAAGGCCGAACGCGCCGAGGCCCAGCCCCAACGACAGCCCGATGACCTTGCGGCGCCGAACGGTCGAGCCCTCCAGGGCGTCGGTCAGGTTCGCCACGACCGTCTTGCGGTCGATCTCCCGGGAAGCGCCGTCGTGGCGCTCCTGGATCGAAATCTCTTCCGGGATAAACCTTTTCTGATACAGGATGGTGCCGACGGCGATCGACAGGATGGACATCCCGAAGGTCAGCCCGTACAGCGGGGTGGCCAGGTCGTACAGCAGGCTGCCCGCGGAATCCTTGGGCTTGTACTCCCACGGCCAGAACAGGAAGACCAACAGCAGCGCCAGTCCGAAACCGCCACCGAGCAACAGCCACAGGGCGACGCCACGCTCGGCGCGCTTCTCGGCCTTGGTGCCCTCGACGGGCCAGCGGGGTTCGTTGACGATCGTCTCGACGCCGTCGAGCCTGCCGCCCAGCGCCACCAGCTCGCGTTGCGACATGGCGGCCAGGGCCGCCTCGTCGGGTTCGTTTGGCGCGGCGCCCTTGTCGGTGTCAGAGCCGCCGACGGCATTCACGTCACTCATGATGCTCGTGCCCCAATCCACAGTGCCAAACCGATGGCGGCGACCATCCCGATGATCCACGCGGCCATGCCCTCGGGGGCGGGCCCGAATCCACCGAGGCCGTAGCCGCCGGGCTGGCGCTCTTCGGTCACCGCCTTGATGTAGCCGATGATGTCCTTCTTGGCTTCGAAGGACAGCTGGCGATCGGAGAACTTCGGCATGTTCTGCGGGCCGGTCCGCATCGCCGCCAGGATCTGCTGCTCGTTCGGCGCCTCCAGCGGCGGCGCGTACTTGCCCGAGGACAGCGCCCCGCCGCGACCGGTGAAGTTGTGGCACGAGGAGCAGTTGAGCCGGAACAGGTCGCCGCCGCGGCCCGTGTCCTCGCCGCGCAGCGACTTCATCGCCAGGCTGCCGTCGGGGTTGCGCACCGTGGTCGGGCCGCCGCCGTTGGCCTGCACGTACGCGCCCAGGGCGTCCACCTGCGCCTCGTCGAAGATCGGCTCCTTGCGCGGCGCCTGGGCCTCGCCGGTCATCGCGGGCATCCGGCCGGTGGACACCTGGAAGTACACGGCCGCCTCGCCGACGCCGATCAGGCTGGGGCCGCGGTCGGCCACCCCCTGCAGGTTGGCGCCGTGGCACGACACACACGAGGTCTCGAAAAGCTGCTTGCCGGTCCGCAGCAGCGCCGAGGACGACTCGTCGGCGACGGCCACCTGCGGGCGGGGCGTGAGCACGGCGGCCAGGCCGCCGGCGATGGTCAGCGCGATCAGCAGCAACAGCCCACCCGACAGGCGGCGGCGCAGCCGACGCCGGGAGCGGTCACGCTGTGCTTGTCGCGGCTTCCGGTTTCGCATGGACCCCAGCTTCTTCAACCGAGCACTCCTGTTCATTGCTTTATTCGGAGCCGTCGGCTCATCGGATGAAATAGATCACGGTGAACAGCGCGATCCAGACGATGTCGACGAAATGCCAGTAGTAGGAGACGACGATGCTCGCGGTGGCCTGCGCCGGGGTGAACTTGCTCATCGCGGTGCGGGCCAGCAGGAAGATGAACGCGATCAGGCCGCCGGTGACGTGCAGGCCGTGGAACCCGGTCGCCAGGTAGAACACGCTGCCGTACGCGCTGCCCGGGATCGTGGTGCCGTGCGTCGCCAGGTGGAAGTACTCGTAGCCCTGCCCGCAAACGAAGAACAGGCCCATCAGGAAGGTGATCACGTACCAGCGGCGCAGCCCGAAGACGTCGCCGCGCTCGGCCGCGAACACGCCCATCTGGCAGGTGAACGACGACGCGATCAGCACCAACGTCACCGGCACGGCCTGGTAGAGGTTGAGTTCGGTCGGCGGCGGCGGCCACTTGCCGCCGGACTGGGCACGCGCGGTGAAGTACATCGCGAACAGGCCAGCAAAGAACATCAGCTCGCTGGAGAGCCAGACGATCGTGCCGACACTGACCATGTTGGGTCGATTCAACGAATGAACCCGCGACGTGATTGCAGTACCCGAGGTCCCTACAGCGCTGGTCACATCCGCAAGTATGACGCTTTGTAGTTGTTGAACTCCACCCGGGGCGGCATTTGATCTTTTCGCGTCGCGACCGCGCCGGATGCGGGCGGCCGTCCGCGCCGGTTGGGGGAGGTTCGCTCCTCGTGGGACCATCGGCGCGTGGCTCTGTCATCTGAGGCTTCGCCCCTCGGCGGTTCCGCCCGGGGCGCGGCGCCGTCGTGGCCGGGGGTGCTGGCCCGGTTGACCGACGGCCAGGATCTGGCGCGGGGCCAGGCCGCCTGGGCCATGGAGCAGATCATGGCCGGTGACGCGAGCCCGGCGCAGGTGGCCGCGTTCGCGGTTGCGATGAAGATGAAGGTGCCGACCGCGGCCGAGGTGAGCGAGCTGGCCGACGTCATGCTGAGCCACGCGCTGCCGATGCCCGCCGGCATGCGCGACGACACGGTGGACGTCGTCGGGACCGGCGGTGACGGCGTCAACACCGTCAACCTGTCCACCATGGCCGCGATCGTGGTCGCGGCCGCGGGCGTGCCGGTGGTCAAACACGGCAACCGGGCGGCCTCGTCGTTGTCCGGCGGCGCCGACACCCTGGAGGCGCTCGGGCTGCGCATCGAGCAGGAACCCGAGCAGGTCGCGCGGAGCCTGACCGAAGTCGGCATCGGGTTCTGCTTCGCGCCCCTGTTCCACCCGTCGTACCGGCACGCGTCGGCGGCGCGCCGCGAGGTCGGGGTGCCGACCGTATTCAATCTCCTTGGGCCGCTTACCAATCCGGCCAGGCCGCGAGCGGGCCTGATCGGCTGCGCGTTCGCCGACCTGGCCGAGGTGATGGCCGGGGTTTTCGCGGCGCGTCGATCCAGCGTGCTGGTGGTGCACGGCGACGACGGGCTGGACGAGCTGACCACGACGACCACCAGCACGATCTGGCGGGTGCAGGCCGGGACGGTGGACAAGCTGACCTTCGATCCGGCCGGATTCGGTTTCGCCCGAGCCGATCTCGTCGACCTGCTGGGCGGTGACGCGCAAGCCAACGCGGCGGAGGTGCGCGCGGTGCTGGCCGGCGCCAAGGGTCCGGTCCGGGACGCCGTCGTG
This sequence comes from Mycobacterium sp. E3339, assembly GCF_001666915.1. NCBI lineage: Bacteria > Bacillati > Actinomycetota > Actinomycetes > Mycobacteriales > Mycobacteriaceae > Mycobacterium > Mycobacterium sp. E3339. The sequence continues at coordinate 6,695 of NZ_LZIZ01000003.1, forward strand.
CTGAACGCGGCTGGGGCGATCGTCGCGCACGCCGGCCTATCCAGCCGCGCTGAATGGCTGCCGGCTTGGGAGGACGGGCTGCAACGCGCCTGCGCGGCGATCGACTCCGGTGCGGCCGAACAGCTGCTCGCGCGATGGGTGCGGTTCAGCCAGCAGCTCTGAGTCTCGTTGGGCCACTTGCTCATACGCGAGCCGCGCCGAGCGTGCCGAGGCCGCCCACGTCGCCCACACGCCGGCCGAACGCAACGGCGAAGCCCAGCCCGCGGCGTCGGGGGAGTCGTCGACGCGGACGATGCGCACCCCCGGACCGGCCAGCCAGCGCGCGATCAGCGCGGATTCCTCCACCAACGCCCCGCCCAGGGGCGCCGGGATGGGCAAGATCGCTTGTGCCGCAGCCACAATGGCGTCGATCACCGGCATCGGGGGCACCCCGCGGCGCGCCGTGCCGGCCGCGGCGAGCTGGCCGTGCCGCACGACGGCGAGGTGGTATCCGCCCTCGCCGTCGGGTGCGGCGGCGATCAGCTCGGGCAGCGCGGCCAAGGCCCGCAATCGCTGGCCGCGCCACAATATTTCGACGGCCGTGGCGGTGCGGTCGCGCAGGCGCGCGGCGCTCTCGAAATGGTGCCGGGCGGCCAGCGCGGTGACCTGGTCCACGGCGGCCGACAGGGCGGCGTTGTCCATTCCGTCGATCAACGCGGCGGCGCGCGCCACGGCCGCGGCGTATTGGGTGGGCGTGATGTCGCGGGCCGCGGGGCAGGGCGAGACCTCCGCCTCGGCGCAGCCCGGGCCGTGCAGGGCCGAGCGGCCCAGCCGAGCGGTGCACGTCCGCAGGCCGGTGAAGCGGGCGAGCAGGTCGGCGGTGTCGGCCGCGTCGGCGCGGGACCGAAACGGGCCGACGGCGCGGTCGTGCCGGGGCGCCCGCACCACCGCCAGCCGCGGGAAGGCCTCGTCGGTGAGCGCCACCCACCACCAGCGGTGCGGGAACCTCGACCGGCGGTTGTAGGGCGGGGCGTGCGCGGCCAGCAGCCGCAGCTCGCGGACGCCGGCCTCCAGCGCGTGGGCGCACTCGACGTGGTCGACCGCGGTGGCCAGGTTGACCATCTCCTTCCTCCGGCCGCGCGGGTCGGCGCCGGTGAAGTACTGACCGACCCGGCGGTGCAGGTCGACGGCGGTGCCGATGTAGAGCACCTCGCCGGACGGCCCCCGAAACAGGTAGACCCCCGGCCGGCGGGGCAGGCCGTGGGCGAGGACGCGCTTGCGCCGCTGGGCCGGGGTCACGTCCGGCAGGTAGGAACGCAGGTCGGCAAAGGTGTGTACGCCCTGATTGCCCACCCGCTCGATCAGCGCGTGCAGCACGTCGACGGTGGCGCGGGCGTCGTCGAGGGCGCGGTGCGTGGGCTGGGTGGCGACGGCGAACAACCGCGCCAGGGCGGCCAGCCGCACGCTGGGCGCTTCCTCGCGGCTGAGCACCCGGCGGGCCAGCCGCACCGTGCACAGCACCTGCGGCCGGGGCCAGGCGATATCGCACCGCGCCGCCGCCGCGCGCAGGAACCCGATGTCGAACCCGGCGTTGTGGGCGACCAGCACCGCATCGCCGGCGAACTCGAGGAACATCGGCAGCACCGCGTCGATGGTCGGGGCGTCGGACACCATCGCCGTCGTGATGCCGGTGAGCTGCACGATCTGGGGCGGGATGCTGCGCTGCGGGTCGACGAGCGTGGCGAACTCGCCCAGGACCACCCCGCCGCGGACTTTGACCGCCCCGATCTCGGTGATGGCGTCGGGAACGCTTCCGTCGGTGCACTTCGTGCGCCCGCCGGTGGTTTCCAGGTCGACTATCACGAAGGTGGTGTCCCGCAGCGGTACTTCGGCGGTGGCAAATGACGGCCCCAACTCGGCGAAGCTGAGCTGAGTCGCACCACCGGCACCCATGGCCGCGACGTTAAGCGCCGCCACCGACACCAGCGCGGCCGCCACGCCGATCGAACCGGGCCCGGTGCCAGCCCAAACGCGACCCCGGCGGGTTGTCGGTGGCCGCGGTTACCGTTCGGGTAGTCCGACCTGACGTTCGCCAAGCCTGACCGAGAGGACCGATCCGATGGCACGAAGCAGTGGGCCCGACAGCTACGGCGCGACGGTGCCGGAAGCGGGGGCGCCGGTGGTGATCGACTGTGACGACTGCGCGGTGCGCGGCCCGGGATGCCGCGACTGCGTCGTCAGCGTGTTACTCGGGGTCCCGGAAACTTTGTCGGAGGATGAATGCGCTGCATTGGCGGTGCTTGCCGATGCGGGACTCGCGCCGCGATTGCGGCTGGTACCCATCCGCCGCGGACACGATTTTGGGGTGGCTTAAGATGCTTTGTGTGCCAAAGGTTTACGAGGGGGACATCGGCGTTCACATGGTTATGACAGAAATCTTTCCAATTTCTTAACCGCTCGCTTTGGACAAACGTCGATATCGTTTCGTAACCTGTTTGAGACCTAAACCAGCTCGACGACGCGCGGTCGTCGATGGCCGTTTAAGGAAGCAAAATCTTGAGGCTTGACTCTAGATACCCGTTTGCGCGTGTCCTCACACGATCTGCCATCGGGACCCTAGCGGGCTTCACGGTCTTTTCCGGCGTCCTTGCCGCGAACGTCTCGGCCGACCCGGCCGAGGACGCGCTGGCGAAGCTCAACGAGCTGTCCCGCCAGGCCGAGCAGACCACCGAGGCGATGCACAGCGCGCAGCTCGACCTGAACAACAAGTTGGTGGCCGAGCGTGCGGCGGAGAAGAAGCACGACGACGCCCAGGCCGCCGTCGACGCCGCCAAGGCCCGCCTGGCCTCGTTCCAGGGCGCCGTGAACAAGCTCGCCGCGGCGACGTACATGGGCGGCCGGGTCGACGGCATGACGGCCATGCTGACCGCCGGATCGCCGCAGGGGCTGATCGACAAGCTGGCCATGCAGCGGTTGATGGCGACGCAGATGTCCGACCAGATGACGAACTTCCGGGTGGCCGGCGAGCAGGCCGCCAAGGCCGAGCGGGAATCCGCGAAGGCCGCCGCCGACGCCAAGAGCGCGGCCGAGCAGGCCGCCGCGGTGCGAGCGAGCCTGCAGTCCAAGCAAAGTCAGCTGCAGGTGCAGATCGCGGTCGTCAAGTCGCAGTACGTGTCCCTGTCGCCCGAGCAGCGCACCGCGCTCGCCGACCCCGGGCCCATCCCGGCCGGGCTCCCGGCACCCGGCGCGCCTGCGGCGCAGGCCGCGCCGC
>NZ_LZIZ01000004.1:0-5979 GCF_001666915.1 Mycobacterium sp. E3339
CTGCGTGCTGTGGAACAGCGTCCCCCGCGACTGGGCCGATCCGACCGGGTGGGTCGACCGGGCGCTCGCCGACACCCGTAGTCGACAGCACACCGTGGTGGTGCTGCACGACCTGCCCACCGGCGCGATGGAGCAGCTGCCAAGATTCCTCGACGGACTCGGCGGCGTGGACGTCACCACCGACCTCCCCGACGACTGCGTGCCGATCGTCGGCGGCGAGATGCGAGCGGCCATCGATCACCTCACTCCGGCGATAGGGTGAAGTCCCATGAGCGACATGACGGCGCGGTTCGCCGAGATCGTCGGCCAGCACAACCTGCTGACCGGCGACGCCATCCCCGAGGACTACTGGCACGACGAGGTGCTGACCAAGCCGCCGCAGCGCCCGGCGTACGTCGCCAAACCGGCCAGCGCGGAAGCGGTTTCGCAACTTCTCAAGGCCGCCTCGGACCACCACGTGCCGGTGACGGCCCGCGGGTCCGGAACGGGGTTGTCGGGCGCGGCCATCCCGCGGGCCGACGGGCTGCTGATCTCCTTCGAGCGGATGAACGCCGTGCTTGAGGTCGACACCACCAACCAGGTCGCCGTCGTCCAGCCGGGCGTGACGCTCACCGAGTTGGACGCTGCGACCGCCGACACCGGCCTGCGCTACATGGTGCACCCGGGCGAGCTGTCGTCCAGCGTGGGCGGCAACGTCGGCACCAACGCCGGCGGGATGAACGCCGTCAAGTACGGCATCGCCCGCCAGAACGTGCTCGGGTTGCAGGCGGCGCTGCCGACCGGTGAGCTCATCCGCACCGGCGGCAAGATCGCCAAGATCTCCACCGGCTACGACCTCACCCAGCTCATCGTCGGCTCCGAGGGCACCCTGGCCCTGGCCACCGAGGTGACCGTCAAGCTGCACCCGCGGCTCGACCACAACGCCGCCGTGCTCGCGCCGTTCGCCGACTTCGACCAGGTCATGACGGCGGTCCCCAAGATCGCGGGAAGCGGCCTCGCGCCCTACATCCTGGAGTACATCGACAACGTGACCATGGCCGCGCTGGTCCACACCCAGAACCTGGAGTTGGGCATTCCCGACAGCGTCCGCGACAGCTGCGACGCCTATCTCGTTGTGGCGCTTGAGAACCGGACCGCGGACCGGCTGGACGAGGACGTCGAGAAGGCCGGCGAGCTGCTGGCCGAGCTGGGCGCCGTGGATGCCTATGTGCTTGAAGGCGGTTCGGCGCGCAAGCTGATCGAGGCGCGGGAGAAGGCGTTCTGGACGCTGAAGGCGGTCGGCGCCGACGATCTCATCGACACCGTGGTGCCGCGCGGCGCGATGCCGAAATTCCTGTCCGCCGCCCGCGGATTGGCGGCGGCCGCCGGCGGCGCCGCGGCGGGCTGCGGCCACGCCGGCGACGGCAACGTGCACCTGGCCATCTTCTGCAAGGACCCGGACACCCGCAAGAAGCTGATGACCGACATCTTCGCGCTGGCAATGGAATTGGGCGGCGCCATCTCCGGCGAACACGGCCTGGGCCGCGCCAAGACCCCGTACTACCTCGAACTCGAAGACCCGGTGAAGATCGACCTGATGCGCCGCATCAAGCGCAGCTTCGACCCGGCAGGCATCCTCAACCCCGACGTGGTGTTCGCGGGGACCTAACCGATCACCGGGTAATGACGCTGGGCGGCAAGCTCTTTCAGCCCCTTCTGCATCACCCACCGCACGTGCGCGTCGACACGCTTGAGGTCGTGGGCGTCGGCGAACTTGGCGACGTTGATGGGCGGCAACACTTCGGTGACGAGCTTGGTGGGCAGCGGCATGTTGACCGGCGCGAGCACGCTGAGCCCGAACGGGAAGCCGAAAGTGATGGGCAGGATGTCGGTTCGGAAGAATTTGCGTTCCAGCTTGGTGAGCCGCAGCGCCCGGGACAGCCACCGGCCGCGGCTGACGAAGAACTGGCTTTCCTGCCCGCCGATGGAGACGGCGGGAACGATCGGGACGTTGGCCTCGATCGCGGTGGTGATGTAACCGGTGCGCCCGTCGAAGTCGATGGTGTTCTCCCGCAAGGTGGACCGGTAGACATCGAAGTCGCCGCCGGGGAAGACCAGCACCGGGGAACCGGAGGCCAAGGCCTTGGCGGCGTTCTCGCGCGTCGCCCGGATCACCCCCGTGCGCCGGAAGAAGTCACCGGCGGGCCCGGCGAAGATGGTGTCGAAGGCGAGCGCGTACAGCGGGCGGTCGTAGCCGTACTTGTCGTAGTAGTCGACCGCCAACACCGACCAATCGAACGTGGTCATGCCGCCGGAATGATTCCCCACCATCAACGACGCCCCGGGCGGGATGTTGTCGAGGCCCCGCACCTCGGACCGGAAATAGTGCTTGACGATCGGACGGGTCAGCGCGACGACATGTTCGGCCAGGTCGCGGTCCCATTTGTCGACGTCGGTCGAGTCGCTGTGGCTCATGTGTACCTCGCTCGCCGTTGAGCGTGAGCTGATGCTACGCCGCCGCTCCCGGCGACAACGCGCGTTTCAGTTGTCGCGACGAGGACGGACTCACATCCCGAAGTGGGTGCCGCGCACCGCCGCGACGGCTTCGGGCGGCCCGCTGATCTCGACGTCCGCCGCGTCCTGCCGGCCGAAGAGGTACAGCAGCAGCTCCCCCGGCGCACCGCTGAGCAACGCCGGCGTCCCGGGCCGAACTGTGACCCGCTCGTCGGTGCCGGCCCAGGCCACCTCGAGGCCGCAACCCCGTAGCCGCCGGCTCAGGAACCGGCCGCCGCGTCGGACGTTGCGCCAAAGCGCGGCCTCGACGTCGGGCGTCAACGCGCGGGGCCCGAGGCCGTTGGCCCGGCGGACGTCCTCGTGATGCACGAAGAACTCGTTGAGATTCGCCAACGCGCGCACCCACCCGATGCGAAAGAACCCGGCGGGCGGACCGGATCGCACCCGTGCGACGAGCTGCGGGAAATCGGAACGACGGGCCAATGCGGCCTGGCGCCGCTCGGCGAACCCTTGGAAGCCACCGGGCAGCACCAAACATGGCCCCGCAATGACATCGTGCTCACGCAACACCAAGTGGGCGGCGAGATCGTGGGTGGTCCAGCCCGCCAGCAGCGTGGGCGCGGACGGGCCGAGTCGGGCGAACAGATCGCATAGCGCACGGCGCTCGCGGGCGTCGGGCGTGGGCGCCGAATCGGTCGAGGCCACAGCGGCAGACTACGGCAATCACGCTGGGCCGCAGACCAATAAAGTGAACCGGAGCACACAACCAGCGGTTGTGCCCTCACAACGGCGCGACCTCTACTCGCCGACACCCATGCCGGGCACTATGAAGCCATGAGTCGTGGGCGCAACGAAGCGCCCGCTCTCACCTCTGATTGACAACATCATCGCGTCGATGCCGCGGCCGGCAGCCCCGCAGCCCAGCACCGCGAAGGAGCACCCCATGACCACAGCACGTCCGGCCAAGACCCGCAGCGAGGGCCAGTGGTCGCTGGGCGACCGCGAACCGCTCAACGACACCGAGAAGATCAAGAACGACGACGCGCCGCTCAACGTGCGCGACCGGATCGTCAACGTCTACGCCCACCAGGGTTTCGACAGCATCGACCACTCGGATCTGCGCGGGCGCTTCCGCTGGATGGGCCTGTACACCCAGCGCGAGCAGGGCTACGACGGCAGCTGGACCGGCGACGACAACACCGACAAGATCGAAGCCAAGTACTTCATGATGCGCGTCCGCACGGACGGGAAACCGTTGACGGCGCACGCGATGCGCACGCTCGGTCAGATCTCGACCGAATTCGCCCGCGACACCGCCGACATCAGCGACCGGGAAAACCTGCAGCTGCACTGGATTCGCATCGAGGACGTCCCCGAGATCTGGCGGCGCCTGGATTCCGTCGGACTGCAGACCACCGAGGCCTGCGGTGACTGCCCGCGCGGCATCCACGGTTCGCCGCTGGCCGGCGACTCGCTCGACGAGGTGCTCGACCCCTCCCCCGCGATCGACGAGATCGTCCGGCGCTCCATGAACAACCCCGAATACGCCAACCTGCCACGCAAATACAAGACCGCGGTCTCGGGCCTGCAGGACGTCTCGCACGAAACCCACGACGTCGCGTTCGTCGGCGTCAACCACCCCGAGCACGGACCCGGCCTGGACCTGTGGGTGGGCGGTGGCCTGTCGACCAATCCGATGCTGGCCCAACGGGTCGGCGTGTGGATCCCGCTGGACGAGGTGCCCGACGTGTGGGAGGCCGTCACCAAGGCGTTCCGCGACCACGGCTACCGGCGGCTGCGCGCCAAGGCCCGGCTGAAATTCCTGATCAAGGACTGGGGCGTCGAGAAATTCCGCGAGGTCCTCGAAACCGAGTACCTGCACCGACGGCTCATCGACGGCCCGGCGCCCGAGCCGGTCAAGCAGACCATCGACCACGTCGGCGTGCAGAAGATCAAGAACGGGCACAACGCGATTGGCGTCGCCCCGATCGCCGGCCGCGTCTCGGGCACCACGCTGTCGGCGGTGGCCGACCTGATGGAGAAGGTCGGCTCCGACCGGGCCCGGCTCACCCCGTTCCAGAAGCTGGTCATCCTCGACGTGCCCGACGACCGCGTCGACGAGACGGTCGCCGCACTCGATGGCCTCGGCCTGCCGTCGCGGCCCTCCGCGTGGCGCAAGAACACCATGGCCTGCACCGGCATCGAGTTCTGCAAGCTGTCCTTCGCCGAAACCCGCGTCCGCACACAGACTTTGGTGCCCGAGCTGGAGCAGCGCCTGGCCGACGTCGACTCCAGGCTGGACGTGCCGATCAGCGTCCATCTGAACGGATGCCCGAACTCGTGCGCGCGAATCCAGGTGGCCGACATCGGCTTCAAGGGCCAGTGGATCGACGACGGCGAGGGCAATTCGGTCGAGGGCTTCCAGGTGCACCTGGGCGGCGGCCTGGGCGAGGCGAGCGGGTTCGGCCGAAAGCTGCGCCAGCACAAGGTGACCAGCGACGAGCTCGGCGACTACATCGACCGGGTGACCCGCAACTTCCTCGAACGCCGGGAGGGCAACGAGACCTTCGCGTCCTGGGCGCTGCGCGCCGACGAGGCCGACCTGCGATAGGAGCTGAGGACCCGATGGTGGCGATCAACTTCACCAAGGAACAGCTGCGCGAGCTGGCCGAGCGCGGCGCCGCCGAGATGGAGGACGCCGGCGCCGTCGACGTCCTGCGGTGGACCGACGAGCACTTCGGCGGTGCCGACGGCCCGGGTTGTCAGTACGTGGTCGCCGCCAATATGCAAGACGCCGTGGTGGTTTCGCTCGCCTCCGAGGTGCGGCCGGGCGTGCCGGTGGTGTTCCTGGACACCGGCTACCACTTCGCCGAAACGATTGGCACCCGCGATGCGGTCGAGTCCGCCTACGACATCCACCTGCTCAACGTCACCCCCGAGCACACCGTGCAGGAGCAGGACGAACTGCTGGGCAAGGAGCTGTTCGCCCGCGACCCCAACGAATGCTGCCGCCGGCGCAAGGTCCTGCCCCTGCGCCGCGCGCTGCGCGGCTACGCCGCGTGGGTCAGCGGGCTGCGCCGGGCGGAGGCCGCCACCCGCGCGAACGCCCCGCTGATCAGCTTCGACGAATCGTTCGACCTGATCAAGGTCAACCCCATCGCGGCCTGGACCGACGAGGACGTCCAGGACTACATCGAGCGCCACAACGTGCTGGTCAACCCGCTCGTCGACGAGGGCTACCCGTCCATCGGCTGCGCCCCCTGCACCACCAAGCCGGCCGAGGGTGACGATCCTCGCAGCGGACGCTGGCGGGGACGAAACAAGGTCGAATGCGGGTTACACGCCTCATGAGCACGCTGGTACTCACCGCCCACGGCAGCCGCGACCCCCGGTCGGGCTCCAACGCGCGCGCGGTGGCCAACCGGCTGGCCGGGCTGCGCCCCGACCTCGACGTGCGGCTGGCGTTCCTCGAGCTCAACGAGCCGA
>NZ_LZIZ01000005.1:0-952 GCF_001666915.1 Mycobacterium sp. E3339
AAGTTTGCCCTGGCCTGCTATGGAACTCGAGGCGACATCGAGCCTTCCGTCGTCGTCGGTCGCGAACTCCTGCGCAGGGGCCATGACGTGCGGATGGCGGTGCCGCCCGACCTGATCGGCTTCGCCGAGGCGGCCGGTCTCCCGGCGGCCGCGTATGGGCTAGAGACCCAGCTGTGGCTGGACGTGTACCGCAACTTCTGGACGTCTTTCTTCGGCGCGTTCTGGAAGGTCCGGGAGCTGCGCGGGTTGTGGCGCGAGATGTGGGACCTCAGCGACCAATGCTGGGGCCACATGACGACGACGCTGACGTCGCTGGCCGACGGGGCCGACCTGTTGCTGGTCGGGCAGAGTTACCAGGAGCCCGCCGCCAACGTCGCCGAGTACTACGACATCCCGTTGGCCACGCTGCACCACGCCCCGATGCGGCCCAACGGCCAGCTGGTCTCGATCCTGCCGCCCCCGTTGGGTCGGTCGGCCATGATGGCGTTCGACTGGTTGGCCTGGCGCCTGAACAAGAAGCCCGAGGATGCGCAGCGGCGCGAATTGGGCCTGCCGCCGGCGACCCGTCCGGCGCCCCGCCGGATCGCCCAACGCCGATCCCTGGAAATCCAGGGCTACGACGACGTGTGCTTTCCCGGGCTGGCGCGGGAATGGTCGAAATGGGACGGCCGCCGGCCCTTTGTCGGCGCCCTGACCATGGAGATGACGACCGACACCGACGATGAGGTCGCCTCGTGGATAGCCGCGGGAACACCGCCGATTTGCTTCGCCAGCGGCAGCATCCCGGTCGAATCCCCCACCGAGATGGTCGAGATGATCAGCACCGCCTGCACCCAATTGGGCGAACGCGCACTGATCTGCGCCGGCGGGTCGGATTTCAGCGAAGTCCCGCACTTCGACCACGTCAAGGTGGTCGGCCCCGTCAATTACGCGGCCGTCTTCCCCGCCTGCC
>NZ_LZIZ01000006.1:0-507 GCF_001666915.1 Mycobacterium sp. E3339
CCGGAGGTGATCGAGCGGTGGGCGCCCGGGCGGGTGATGCTCAACGGGTACGGGCCCACCGAAACCACCGTCTATGCCACCATCAGCGCCCCCCTGACCCCCGGGGTCACCAGCGTCCCGATCGGGGCGCCGGTGCCGGGGGCGGCGTTGTTCGTGCTGGATGCCTGGTTGCGTCCGGTCCCGCCCGGGACCATCGGTGAGCTCTATGTCGCCGGGCGCGGCGTCGGGGTGGGCTATTGGCATCGGCCCTCCTTGAGTGCGGCCCGGTTTGTGGCCTGCCCGTTCGGGGGACCGGGGGCGCGGATGTATCGCAGCGGGGATCTGGTGCGCTGGCGCCCCGACGGCCAACTGGACTACCTCGGACGGGCGGATCAGCAGGTCAAGATCCGCGGCTATCGCATCGAGCTCGGCGAAATTCAGGCCGCCCTGGCCAGCCTCGACGGGGTGGAGCAGGCCGCGGTCATCGTGCGCGAAGACCGCCCCGGCGACAAACGCCTCACCGGCTAC
>NZ_LZIZ01000007.1:0-3343 GCF_001666915.1 Mycobacterium sp. E3339
CTGCAAGCCCCGGCCGGGGCCACCCCCACCGACGTCGTGACCATCTTGCAGGCCCTGCTCGACCACCACCCCATGCTGAGGCTGCGCGCCGACATGAGCGGGCGCACCCTCACCGCCCCCGAATCCGGTGCTGCCCGGGCCGATCTGCGCCTGCACAGCGTGGATGTCCTTTCCGAACAAGCGTTGATCGACGCTCGGTCCCGGTTGGACCCCGCCGCCGGGATGGTACTGAGCGCCTTGTGGGTCACCGGCACCGGTCAATTGGTGTTGATCGTGCATCACCTGGCCGTCGACGCGGTGTCGTGGCGGATCCTGGTGGAGGACTTCAACATCGCCTGGGCCCAGCACCACAGCGGCCAATCGATCACCCTGCCCACCGGTGACACGTCATTCCAGCGCTGGGCCGCGCTTCTCGAAGAACACGCCCGGACGCCCGAGGTCATACAGCAGGCCGACACGTGGCGGCAACTGGCGGCTCCGGCCGCCCTGCCACCTCCGCAAGCCGGGGATACCTATACCGCCGCTGGACATTTGACGACCGCGCTGGACGCCGACACGACGCGGCGTCTGCTTACCGAGGTGCCCGCGGCGTTTCACACCGGGGTGCAGGAGGTCTTGCTGATCGCCTACGCGCTGGCCTGGACCGAATTCCTGGGCACCGGCGAAGCGATCGGCATCGACGTCGAGGGGCATGGCCGCCACGACGAACTGTCCCGCGACGTGGACCTGTCCCGCACGGTGGGCTGGTTCACCACCAAATACCCGGTCGCGCTGTCAGTGGCCGGGCCGGGCTGGTCGCGCGTCACCGCCGGCGACCCGGCGCTGGGCCCAATCATCAAGGCCGCCAAGGAACAACTACGCGCCCTGCCCCACCCGCTGACCTACGGACTGCTGCGCTACCTCACCACCGAGCTGACCACACCCGACCCGACCATCGGCTTCAACTACCTCGGACGCCTCGGCGGCACGGCCGCCGCCGACCTCCCCGGCGACCTGTGGGGGGTGAGCCGCGACAGCCTGGAGATCGCCGCCGCGGCAGCCGCGGTGCCGATGCCGTTGTCGCACAGCGTCGAGCTGAACGCCGCCACCATCGACACCGACACGGGTTCGCGCCTCAACGCCACCTGGACCTGGGCGCCCTCAGCGCTGGACCGCGCGCAGATCGACCGGCTCAGCCAACTCTTCTTCGACGCGCTGGGCGGGATCTGCGCCCACGTCCAACACGGCGGCGGCGGCCTGACCCCCTCCGACATCACCCCCGCCCGGCTCACCCAGGACCAAATCGACCAACTACAACAACAATACGACGTCGCCGACATCCTACCGCTCACGCCGATGCAGCAGGGTCTGCTCTTCCACAGCGTCACCACGCGCGACGACGACGTCTACGCCCTACAGCTGCAGATCTCCGTGACGGGCCCGCTGGACCCGCAGCGGCTGCGCGATGCCGTCCAAACCGTCGTCAAGCGCCACCCCAACCTGGTGGCCCGGTTCTGCCAGCGATTCGACCAGCCGGTACAGGTCATCGTCGGCAGCCCCGAAACACCGTGGCAATACGTTGAATTCGATTCAGACGCCGAAGCCGCGATCAAGGATTTGTGCGCCGCCGAACGTGCCGCTGTTTGCAGCCTCACCGAGGAACCGGTCTTCCGGGTGGCGTTGATCCGCACCGCCGAGGACCGGCACCGGATCGTGGTAACCAACCACCACATCGTGCTCGACGGCTGGTCGCTGCCGATCCTGCTGCAAGAGATCTTCGCCACCTACCAGGGCCGGCCGCTGCCCGCCCCGACGCCGTACCGCCGCTTCGTCACCTGGCTGGCCGAACGCGACGTCGACGCCGCCCGCGCCGCCTGGTGCCAGGCACTCGCCGGACTTGACGCCCCGACCCTGGTCGGCCCGCCAACCCGAATCAAGCCCGGGTCCAAAGCCACTCGGGCGTTCGACATATCGGAGCAGGCCACCTCGGCGTTGAACGAGCTGGCGCGCTCGAATCACACCACGGTCAACACCGTGCTGCAAGCGGCCTGGGCGCAGCTGCTGATGGGCATGACCGGCCAGCGCGACGTCGTGTTCGGCACCGCGGTGTCGGGACGGCCCACGGAGGTGGTCGGCGCCGAAACGATCGTCGGCCTGATGATCAACACCGTGCCGGTGCGGGCCACCATCACCCCGGCCACCACCACCGCCGACCTGCTCGAACAACTGCACAACGCCCACAACCACACCCTCGACCATCAACACCTGGCGCTCAACGAGATTCACCGCGCCACCGGCCACGACCAACTGTTCGACACCCTGTTCGTCTACGAGAACTACCCGATAGAAACCACGGCGTTGGCTGCCGACGGCGCGCTGGTCATGGACGAGTTCGCCAGCCGCGAATCCAACCATTACCCACTGACCATGCAAGCCACCCCCGGGACGGAGCTCGGTCTGCGCGTCGAGTACGACACCGACGTGTTCGATCCGGGCACCGTGAGCGCGTTGGTGGAGCGGTTGCGGCGGGTGTTGGAGGCGATGACGGCTGATCCGGGCACGAGGTTGTCGGCGATCGATGTGCTCGATGCGGGTGAGCGGGACCGGGTCGAGGCCTGGGGTCATCGGGCGGTGTTGGGCCGGGCGGTGGTTGAGCGCTCGGTGCCGGGGTTGTTCGCCGCGCAGGTGGCGCGGGTTCCGCAGGGGGTGGCGCTGGGTTGCGGGGGCCGGTCGTGGACCTACGAGCAGCTCGATGAGGCGTCAAACCGGTTGGCGCACTTTTTGATCGGTCACGGCGCCGGACCGGGCCAGTGTGTGGCGCTGCTGGTGCCGCGTTCGGGCGAGGCGATCATCGCGATCCTGGCGGTGCTCAAGACCGGGGCGGCCTACCTGCCCATCGACCCGGCCCTGCCCGACGAACGGATCGGGTTCGTGCTGGGCGACGCCGCTCCGATCGTGGTGCTGACCACCACCGCGCTACGCCGGCGGCTGGACGGGCACGACCTCACCGTGCTGGATGTCGCCGACCCCGCCATCGACACCCGGCCGGCCACCGCGCTGCCCGATCCGGGGCCCGAGCAGGTGGCCCACATTATCTACACCTCGGGCACCACCGGGGTGCCCAAGGGGGTGGCGGTCACCCATCACAACATCACCCGCCTGTTCGACACCCTGGATGTGGGCATCGACCTGGGTCGCGAGCAGGTGTGGACCCAGTGCCACTCCTATGCGTTCGACTTCTCGGTGTGGGAGATCTGGGGTGCCCTGCTCCACGGCGGGCGTCTGGTGGTGGTGCCCGAGCAGGTCGCCAGTTCCCCGGATGACTTGCATGCCTTACTCATTGCCGACAACGTCACGGTCGTGA
>NZ_LZIZ01000008.1:0-7586 GCF_001666915.1 Mycobacterium sp. E3339
GCGAGACAACCAATTGGTGTGCCTGATGGCCGATCGCGACCTCACCCGCACCGGCGTGCAGGTCGACTTCTTCGGCGGGCCCGTCCGCCGCGCCCCAACTGCCCTCGACGGGAATTCCCGGGCGAGCGACGGCCGCAGCCTCCCATTCGATCGCCGGCCCGCGCTCGCCGAGACGACGCGGCCGGCGAGCTGGGCGGTGACGGGGCTGGGGGCGCCCATGCCCGGGCCGGCGGTGGACGCCAGGACCGGATCCATGGCCGGGACGGTGCCGGCGCCGCCCAGCAGCGGGTTGGTGGTGGACATCAGCTGGCCCATCACCGTGTTCATCGGCTCCATCGCGAACTGCGCGGGCGTCGAAAGCATCTGCAGCTGCGTCATCGGGTTCATCAGTTGCTGGGTAAGCGACTGGCTCAGCGCCTGGAGCAGTTCCTGGCCGAAGGAGGTGAACTGCGGGGTGGGCAGGCTCGTCAGGGTGAGGGGTGGGCTGGTGAACGGCGTCCAGGTCGCCTCGGCCGCCGTGACGCTGGCGTCGTAGGCGGTCATCGCGGCCACGTCCTGGGCCCACATCTCGGCGTACTGGGCTTCGGTCGCCGCGATCGCCGCGGTGTTCTGCCCCAGGATGTTGGTGGCGATCAGCGACATCAGCAGCGCCCGGTTGGCCGCGATCACCTCCGGCGGCACCGTCGCGGTGAACGCCACCTCGAACGCCGCGGCCGACAACCGGGTCTGGTTGGCCACCAGCTCCGCCTGCCCCGACGTCGCGGTCAGCCACTGCACGTACGGGGCGGCGGCCGAGGCCATCGTCATCGAGGCGGGGCCCTGCCACACGCCACCGGTCAGCGTCGAGACCGTCAACTCGAAGGAACTCGCCGCGGACGCCAACTGCGCGGACAACGCGTCCCACGCCGCCGAAGCCGCCCACATCGTCCCCGAACGAGGCCCCGCATACATCCGCGCCGAATTGATTTCCGGCGGCAACAGCACGTAATCCGGCAACACCCGAGACCTCTTCTCGGCCGACCGCCTCGGCCGGTGTGACCACGGTTGCCCACCCAGAATCCACACCAGCAGCAACGGTCTCGCAAATAGCTGACGCAATTTTTAACACAATGTGACGCTCGTCGCAGGCGCTTGGCACGACTGATGGAAGCGGAGGGAAAACCGGTTTGTTTCCACCACTAGAGTGGAAGCGCGATGGTCGAGGAGAGCGGGAGCTAGTGGAGAGCGGCGGACAGTCCAACCAGGCCAACCAGACGGGGACGGCGCGGGTCAAACGCGGCATGGCCGAGATGCTCAAGGGCGGCGTCATCATGGACGTGGTCACCCCGGAGCAGGCCCGGATCGCCGAGGGCGCCGGCGCCGTCGCGGTGATGGCGCTGGAGCGGGTGCCCGCCGACATTCGCGCCCAGGGCGGCGTGTCGCGGATGAGCGA
Organism: Mycobacterium sp. E3339; assembly: GCF_001666915.1. Lineage (NCBI taxonomy): Bacteria > Bacillati > Actinomycetota > Actinomycetes > Mycobacteriales > Mycobacteriaceae > Mycobacterium > Mycobacterium sp. E3339. The sequence goes on from NZ_LZIZ01000008.1 coordinate 1,433, forward strand.
CCCCGACATGATCGAGGGCATCATTTCCGCGGTCACCATCCCGGTGATGGCCAAGGCGCGGATCGGGCATTTCGTCGAGGCGCAGATCCTGCAGAGCCTCGGGGTGGACTACGTCGACGAGTCCGAGGTGCTGACTCCCGCCGACTACACCCACCACATCGACAAGTGGAAGTTCACCGTGCCGTTTGTGTGCGGGGCGACCAACCTCGGTGAGGCCCTGCGACGCATCAGCGAGGGCGCGGCCATGATCCGGTCCAAGGGCGAGGCCGGCACCGGCGACGTCTCCAACGCGACCACCCACATGCGGGCGATCGGCGGCGAGATCCGCCGGCTGACGTCGCTCTCTGAGGACGAATTGTTCGTCGCCGCAAAGGAATTGCGCGCGCCCTACGACCTCGTCGTCGAGGTGGCCCGGGCGGGCAAGCTGCCCGTCACCCTGTTCACCGCGGGCGGCATCGCCACCCCCGCGGACGCGGCGATGATGATGCAACTGGGCGCCGAGGGCGTGTTCGTCGGCTCCGGCATCTTCAAGTCGGGCGACCCCGCGCAGCGCGCCGCCGCGATCGTCAAGGCCACCACGTTCTACGACGACCCCGACGTGCTGGCCAAGGTCTCGCGCGGCCTGGGCGAGGCGATGGTCGGCATCAACGTCGAGCAGATCGCGCAGCCCCATCGCCTGGCCGAGCGTGGTTGGTAAGCCTAGGGCTATTGGTGGCAATCGAAGAGATCCTTGATCTCGAGCAACTCGAGGTCAACATCTACCGCGGTCGGGTGTTCAGCCCGGAGTCGGGATATTTCCAGCGCACGTTCGGCGGCCACGTGGCGGGGCAGTCGCTGGTCTCGGCGGTGCGCACGGTCGACCCGCGTTACCAGGTGCACTCGCTGCACGGCTACTTCCTGCGGCCCGGGGACGCCAACGAGCCGACGGTCTTCATCGTGGAGCGCACCCGCGACGGCGGTTCGTTCGCCACCCGGCGCGTCAACGCGATTCAGCACGGCGAAATCATCTTCAGCATGGGGGCGTCCTTCCAGACCGATCAGGAGGGCATCCACCACCAGGACGTCATGCCCGCCGCGCCGCCCCCCGACGGGCTGCCCGGTCTGGACTCGATCAAGGTGTTCGACGACGCCGGGTTCAAGCAGTTCGAGGAGTGGGACGTCTGCATCGTGCCGCGCGACCGGCTGCAGCTGTCGCCGGGCAAGGCCTCCCAGCAGCAGGTATGGTTCCGCCACCGCGACCCGCTGCCGGATGACCCGGTGCTGCACATCTGCGCGCTGGCCTACATGAGCGACCTCACGCTGTTGGGATCGGCGCAGGTCAACCACCTCGACGTCCGCCAGCACCTGCAGGTGGCGTCCCTGGATCACGCGATGTGGTTCATGCGGGCCTTCCGGGCCGACGAGTGGCTGCTCTACGACCAGTCGTCGCCGTCGGCCAGCGGCGGGCGGTCGCTGTGCCAGGGCAAGATCTTCACCCAGTCCGGTGAGATGGTGGCGGCGGTGATGCAGGAGGGGCTGACCCGCTTCGACCGCGAGTTTCAGCCGACCGGGCAGTGAGCGCGCCGCGCATCGGCGTGCTGGCGCTGCAGGGCGACACCCGCGAGCACCTGGCCGCGCTGCGCGAAGCCGGCGCCGAGGCGACGCCGGTGCGGCGGCGCGCCGAGCTCGAGAAGGCCGACGGGCTGGTCATTCCCGGTGGTGAGTCCACCACCATCAGCCACCTGCTGCTCGAACTCGACCTGCTGGAGCCGTTGCGCGGTCTGCTGGCCGACGGGCTGCCCGCGTACGGCGCGTGCGCCGGGATGATCCTGCTGGCCAGCGAGATCCTGGATGCCGGCGCGGGCGGCCGGGAGGCGCTGCCGTTGCGGGCCATCGATATGACCGTGCGGCGCAACGCCTTTGGGCGGCAGGTCGACTCCTTCGAGGGCGACATACCGTTCGCCGGCCTGGACGGTCCGGTGCGCGCGGTGTTCATCCGCGCGCCCTGGGTGGAGCGGGCCGGTGCGGACGTGCAGGTGCTGGCCGAGGCGTCCGGGCACACGGTCGCGGTGCGCCAGGGGGCGAAGCTGGCGACGGCGTTTCACCCGGAGATGACCGGCGACCGCCGCGTCCACCGGCTCTTCGTCGACATCGTCAACGGCGTCGCCTGACGGCCGCCTCGGCTCCTCTCGTGGGGCCGTGCGCCCGATGCGCAGCGCCCGGGCCGTCGGGCGTCGGCGCCCACGTAGACTCGTCTGGCGAACTTTTACAAGACAGAAGAGGTAAGAGACACCGATGAGCGGCCATTCCAAGTGGGCCACCACCAAGCACCAAAAGGCCGTCAAGGACGCGCGCCGAGGCAAGGAGTTCGCCCGGCTGATCAAGAACATCGAGGTCGCCGCCCGTACCGGCGGCGGGGACCCGGCGGGCAACCCGACGCTGTACGACGCCATCCAGAAGGCGAAGAAGACCTCGGTGCCCAACGACAACATCGAGCGCGCCCGCAAGCGGGGCGCGGGCGAGGAAGCCGGCGGGGCCGACTACCAGACGATCATGTACGAGGGCTACGGACCCAACGGCGTGGCGGTGCTGATCGAATGCCTGACCGACAACCGCAACCGCGCGGCCGGTGAGGTCCGGGTGGCGGTGACCCGCAACGGCGGCACGATGGCGGACCCCGGCTCGGTGTCGTACCTGTTCACCCGCAAGGGCGTCGTGACGCTGGAGAAGAACGGGCTCACCGAGGACGACGTGCTGATGGCGGTCCTCGACGCCGGCGCCGAGGACGTCAACGACCTCGGTGAGAGCTTCGAAATCATTTCGGAGCCAACGGATCTCGTCGCGGTGCGGACGGCGTTGCAGGACGCCGGCATCGACTACGAGTCCGCCGAGGCCAGCTTCCAGCCGTCGGTCAGCGTGCCGGTGGACGTGGACGGCGCCCGGAAGGTGTTCAAGCTCGTCGACGCGCTGGAGGACAGCGACGACGTGCAGAACGTGTGGACCAACGTCGACCTGTCCGACGAGGTGCTGGCCGCCCTCGACGAGGAGTAGGCCGCCCCGCTAGTCGTCGATCGCAAGCGCGGCGCAGAGCGCCGGGCGAAGCGGGTCGGCGCCATCAGATCTAGTCGTATCCGTGCCGCATGTCCTCGACGATGCGGGGATTGTCCAGCGTCGACGGCTCGAGCGGGCGCGGGCGGGTGTCGTCGGGAAACACCATGGCGGCGTCGAGCACGTGCTGGTTGAGGAAGCGCAGCGCGGGCGCGTCGGGCGGCACGGTGGGCGTGGGCGCGCTGCCGCCCCGGCGTGCCAGCGCGAAACCCCAGTCACCGAACGTCGGCACGTACACGTGGTAGGGCGTCGCGGCGTAGCCGGCCGTGCGGATTGACGAGACTGTGCGCCAGAACGCCGTCTGCGTGGAGAACGGGCTGCCCGCCTGCACGACCATCAGCCCGTCGGCGGCGAGCGCCCGCCCGACCAGCCCGTAGAACTCGGTCGAATACAGCCGGCCCAGGACCGGGGTGTCGGGGTCGGGCAGGTCCACGATGATCGCGTCGAAGCCCCCGGGCGGAACGACGTCGGGGTGCGGCGAACGCAACCACCGCATCGCGTCGTCGATCACCACCTTGACCCGCGGGCTATCCAGCGAACCGCCGTTCGCCCCGCGCATGGTGGTGCGCGCCAGCTGGATCACCGCGGGGTCGAGTTCCACCTGCACGATCCTCGTGATGCCCGGCTGCCGCAGCAGCTCGCGGGCCACCAGCCCGTCGCCGCCGCCGAGGACGAGGACCGTGCGCGCGCCCGCCCCGAGCGCGGGGTAGACCAGGCTCTCGGTGTAGCGGTACTCGTCGCGGGTGGAGAACTGCAGGCCCCCGTCCAGGTACAGGCGCATGTCGTTGCCGCGCTGGGTTACCACGATCTCCTGATAGGCCGAGTGCTGGTAGGCGATGATCGGGTCGGCGTAAAGCCGTTGGCGGCTCGTCGTCTCGATGTCGGCCGACCGTGCGAGCAGCGTGGCCAGCAACGCGAGGGCGGCGGCCAGCGCGCACAGCGCGGTCGCCAGCTGGCGGGGCGAAAAGACTTGGCGCAGCACGAAAATGGCGACCACGGCCGCGGCCAGCAGGTTGACGATGCCAGTGGCCGCCGCGCCGCGGATCATGCCCAGCTGCGGCAGCAGCAGGAACGGCCACACCAACCCGCCCAGCAGCGCGCCGAGGTAGTCGGCCGCGTTGAGGTTGGCCAGCGTCCGGCCGGTGTCGGGCGCCTCGGACGTGCGCCCCTGTTGCAGCATCGTCATCAGCAGCGGCACCTCGGCGCCGACCAGCCCCCCGATCAGGGCCGTGCCCAACGCCAGCATCCACATCGACTCGTCGTCGATGAACGCGAACACCGTGTACAGCGCCGCGGCGGACAGGCCGCCGACGATGCTGAGCAGCACCTCGACCGCGATGAACGTGACGGCCGCGTGCGCCAGCAGCGGCTTGACCACCAGGGCGCCCACCCCGAGCGCGGCGATGTAGCCGGCGACGATCAGTGAGGTGGCGACGATGCCGCCGCCGTTGAGGCTCGCGGCCAGCGTCAGCAGCGCGAGTTCGTAGATGATGCCGGACGCCGCGCAGGCCGCGACGGCGGCCAACAGCACGGCCCGCCACCGCCCCGAGAACGCCGTCGATGCGACCGGCGCCGGCGTGCGGCTGTCCGTGGCGGTCATGAGATGGCGGCGGCGATCACTCCTCCGACCGCCACCAGCATGGTCGCAGTGGCGAACGCGGCCGGGTGCAGCTCCGGCTCGTCGACGTGCTCGCGAAACTTGCCGGGCACCGCGATCTGCAGGATCAACAGCGCCCCGCCCTGCAACAGCACCCCCACCAACCCGTACACCGCCACGCCGACGAGTCCCTGCCCCAGCTGGCTGTAGCTGCTCGCGATCGCGCTGATGATGACGATGGCGAGCGCGATGTACATGGCCGACGCGAGAACCACGGCGTTGGGCCGCTTGTCGATGAATACCAGCTGGCGCAGGTTTCCGGGCGTGAGGACGTCCACCATCAGGAAGCCCGCGATCAGGACGACGACGCCGACCGCGAAGTACAGCACGACGGCGACCACGCCCTGGGTGATGGTGCTGAAGTTGGTGGCTCCGAAATCGAGCGCGAGGTACATGGTTGTCTCCTTTGCGATACCGGCTGGGTCACTTAACTCCGCCCGGGCCACCCGGACTGCCCCCCGCGCCGCCCGAGGGGGAGCCGGGTGTGAATCCGGGGCCGAGAAAGATGAAGGCGCCGTGGCTGTATCCGCCGCTGAGGCCTTCCAGGCGGATGCTGCAGGGGTGATTGCCGTCGGGCCCGATCGTCACGATGTTGTTGCTGTAGCGCAGGTATTCGTTGTCGCCGTTGGCCGCACGCGCCTCGGGGGCCTGATACTCCGCGAGCGTGTCGGCCACGTCGTCGGCCGATCCGCTGCACTCGTAACGCGTCCCGTTCGCGTCGTGGGCGTACTCGTGATAGTGGCTGGCGATGTAGGACCCAATGTTCTTGTTCAGCAACATGATTCCGGGCACCAGGCAGGCGATGGCGGCGACGGCCAGCACACCGGCGATCACGAACAGGCGGTTGCGGCTCACGGATGCCACCGACTGGTGGTGTGCACGACCATCCCGCCGCTGCCGGCCGGATACAGGTGCCAGGTCCGCCAGTGCCAACCGGCGCCGTCGGGTTCGGCGGCCAGCGCGGTCAGCGCGGCGTCGTCACCGGGGAAAGAGCCACCGAGCCAACCCTTTTCCCGCGCGCAACGGTCACGCAGGTCGCGCGCCATGCGGCGGAAGGTGCCCTCGTCGTACTTGTCGACGTGGGATTCCAGGACATAGCCGGGCGCGGCGGTGCGCTCCGGCAGATCGACGCCGAGCCCGCGCGCGGTGCACGAAACCTCCTCGGAGAACCGGCCCGCGGCGTGCTCGACCGTGACGACGTGCGACGCGCCGAGCACGCCGAGCAGCAGCGCCCCGCCGTCGGGGTGGCCCAAAAGACAGGTCGCCAGCGGCGGCGGCGCGGGCGCGTTGAGGGCGAGCCCGAGCTTCTGCCCGGACACGTCCGAAGGAGCCACGGCGAGCTGACCGTGTATCCGGCGCCCCCGCCCTCCTCCCCTTAGGGACGCGTCGGTGCCGTTTCATCACCTCGCC
>NZ_LZIZ01000009.1:0-32669 GCF_001666915.1 Mycobacterium sp. E3339
CCGGCGATGGTGGCGGCCCGCAACGGCGGGCACCTGGTGAACGTGTCCTCGGCGGCCGGGTTGGTCGCGCTGCCCTGGCATGCCGCCTACAGCGCGAGCAAGTACGGCTTGCGCGGGCTGTCGGAGGTGTTGCGCTTCGATCTGGCCCGCCACCGCATCGGGGTCTCGGTCGTGGTGCCGGGCGCGGTGAACACGCCTCTGGTGCAAACCGTGGAGATCGCCGGCGTGGACCGCGAAGATCCGAAGGTGGCCCGCTGGGTGAACCGGTTCAGCGGCCACGCCGTCTCGCCGGAGAAGGCCGCCGCGAAGATCTTGGCCGGCGTCGCCAAGAACCGCTACCTGATCTACACCTCGCCCGACATCCGGGCGCTGTACGCGTTCAAGCGGCTGGCGTGGTGGCCCTACAGCGTGGCCATGCGCCAGGTCAACGTGGTGTTCAGCCGCGCGTTGCGGCCCGCCCCCGCGCCGCTAGCCCGGCATGGCCAGCTCGAGGCGCACCCCGAGCAGCCGAATCGAGCGGTCGAGCTCGAATAGGTCCAGGACGCGCAGCGCCGCGGCGACGATGGTGTCGCGATCGGTGGTCGGTGCGTCCAGCTTGCGAATCTTGGTGCGGGTGTAGAAGGTCGCGGTTCGCACGGTCACCGCGACCCGGGTCACGATCCGGCCCGACGCGAGCACGTCCGCCAGCGCCTGCTCGGCCAATTGCGTGATGGCCGAATTCATTTCGGCGCGGTCGGTGAGGTCACGCGGGAAGGTGACGACGTGGCTGCGCGAGCGTGGGAGCCACGGCTCGGCGCTGACTCGCGCGTCACCGCCGCCCTTGGCCAGTAGCAGCAGCCAGAGGCCGGTGCGTGGGCCGAACGTTGCGGTCAGCAGCTCGGCATCGCTGTGCGCGAGCTCCCACACCGTCGATATCCCCAGCGCTGCAAGCTTTTTCGCCGTCTTGGGGCCCACGCCCCAAAGCGCGTCGACCGGGCGGTCCGCCATCAGGGTCATCCAATTCGCGTCGGTGAGGGCGAAGATGCCCGCCGGTTTGGCGAAGCCGGTCGCGACCTTGGCGCGCTGTTTGTTGTCACTGATTCCCACCGAGCAGGACAAGTGAGTTTCCGACGAGATGACGGTTCGGATCTGTTCGGCCACTTCGGCCGGATCGGCGCCCGTCACCCCGACGTACGCCTCGTCCCAGCCCCACACCTCGACCGGGTGTCCCAGGTCGCGCAGCAACCCCATCACCTCGTCGGACGCCGCGTCGTAGGCGGGCGCGTCCGACGGCAGAAACGTCGCCTCGGGGCAGCGGCGCGCGGCCGTCCGCAACGGCATCCCCGCGTGCACGCCGAATTCCCGGGCCTCATACGAGGCGCAGGTGACCACCTTGCGCGGTTCGGTCGGATCGCCGCTGCCGCCGACGATGACCGGCAGCCCGGTCAGCTCGGGGTGGCGGCGCAACTCCACCGATGCCAGAAACTGATCGAGGTCGACGTGCAGGACCCAGCTGGGCGTCGGCTCCGTCATCGGCTATCGCCCACAAAGCTTGCGCGCCAGGCTTTCCCACGCGTCGCCCAGGGATTGAAGGGTATGACCGCCCTCGTTGAGCTGATGTTCCACATAGTTGACGTGCAGCAGGGCCAGCAGGGCGTCGGTCTGGACGTCGAGATCACCGGTGGTGTTCGCCGCCTGCAGCAACACCCGGATATGGGTGTGATGCACCAAGACGGGCGCGCTGTAGCGCGTCTGCGGATCGCGGTGGGCCTCGGCCAGCAGGTCGCGATGGGCGTGGGCGAAGCCGATCCGTTCCCGGCCGAAGGCCACCAGCCGCTCCATCGGCGTGGCGTCGGGTCCCAGCGGTGGCGGCCCGAAGATGAAAGCCTGCTGGCTGGCTCGCTCGTCCTCGTCGAGCAGCACCATCATCAGGCCGGCGCGGCTGCCGAACCGGCGAAACAAGGTGCCCTTGCCGACGCCGGCGGCGGCGGCGACGTCGTCCATGGTGACCGCGTCGGCGCCGCGCTCGGCGACCAGGCGCCGGGCCGCGTCCACGAGGAGGGCGCGGTTGCGCGCCGCGTCACCCCGTTCCGGCACGGGCGCTTGGGGTGCCCAGACGGGCATGTCGCCGAGCCGCTCGATAGTGCTCACCCCAGTACTTTAACGCGGCGGGAATAGAAACGGACCATAGTCCGGTTCTAGCGTGCGAGGATGGAAACCAACAAGCGAAGGGAAACTACGACGGTGGCGGACAACATCAAGGTTTTGGCGCTAGTGGGGAGCCTGCGCTCCGCGTCGATCAATCGTCAGATCGCGGAGTTGGCGGCGGACATCGCTCCCGACGGTGTCACCGTGACGGTGTTCGACGGGCTGGGGGAGCTGCCGTTCTACAACGAGGAAATCGACGACGCGATGAACGCCGACGCGCCGCCGCTGGGCCCGGTGACGGCGCTGCGCACCGCCGCGGCCCAGTCTGACGCCGCGCTCGTGGTCACCCCGGAATACAACGGCAGTATCCCGGCCGTCATCAAGAACGCGATCGACTGGCTGTCCCGCCCGTTCGGCAACGGCGCGCTGAAGGGCAAGCCGCTGGCCGTCATCGGGGGATCCTTCGGCCAGTACGGCGGCGTGTGGGCGCACGACGAGACCCGTAAGTCGTTCGGGATCGCCGGGGCCCGGGTGGTCGACTCGCTCAAACTCTCGGTGCCGTTCAAGACCCTGGAGGGCAAGGCGCCCGCGGAGCACGCCGAGCTCCCGGGCAATGTGCGCGATGTCATCGGAAAGCTGGCCGCCGAAGTCGGCTGATTGGCGGAAGTCGACAAGCCGCCCGCCGGGCGACCAGCCAGGTTGCCGCAATCGCATAGCAGAAGCCGCCAGCCCCCGGCTGGCGGCTTTGCTGGTGGCGGCCCGGGGCGGTCGGGAGGCACCGGCGCCGCCGGGAGTTGTCGGTGTCCGGTGATACAACCATTCGCATGGGCGCCTTCGGTGGAAATGTGACCTGCGACACGCCGGGCGCGTGTCTTGCGGAGGCCCTGCGACCAGCGAATTTCAGAAATGTTATTCCGAACATGTTGTATCTCGACATCTTGTCAGCCACTAGGTGTAGTGTTTCGAGCACCGGCAGATCCCAGGTTCACCAGGCCGACCGGGGCCTGGTTCACCACCCGAAATCGGCTCACCAGGTCATTCGACGCTGGGCGGCCGCAGGACGGGAATGTGGGGGCTTGACGGCCCGCTGTAACACAGCGAAGACGTAGTACCGAGTAGTTGCCAGTCCGTTACAGGTCCCACCTTCCGCAAAGGAGCGGCTTCCATGAGCATCACCGTGTACACCAAGCCGGCATGCGTGCAGTGCAGCGCCACGTTCAAGGCCCTCGACAAGCAGGGCATCGGCTACGAGAAGGTCGACATCACGCTGGACAACGAGGCGCGCGACTACGTGATGGCGCTTGGCTACCTGCAGGCCCCCGTGGTGGTGGCCGGCAACGACCACTGGTCGGGTTTCCGGCCGGACCGCATCAAGGCCCTATCGGAGGCGGCGCTCAGCGCTTGAGTGTTTAGCGACGGACGTTAGGTAACGAAGGAGGTTGCGGTGTCATGGATAGCACGCAACGCAACCTGGTCTATTTCTCCTCCGTGTCGGAGAACACCCACCGCTTCGTGGAGAAGCTGGGTGTTCCCGCCACGCGGATACCGCTGCATGGCCGCATCGAGGTCGACGAGCCGTACGTGCTGATCCTGCCCACGTACGGCGGCGGCCGCGCCACCCCGGACCTCAACGCCGGTGGCTACGTGCCCAAGCAGGTCATCGCATTCTTGAACAGCGAGCAGAACCGGTCGTTGATCCGCGGCGTCATCGCCGCGGGCAACAACAACTTCGGCGCCGAATTCGCCTACGCGGGCAACGTGATCTCGCGCAAATGCGGCGTGCCCTACCTTTACCGCTTCGAACTGATGGGAACCCCGGACGACGTGGACGCCGTTCGCGCGGGCCTGGCTGACTTCTGGAAGGAACAGACGTGCCACCAACCGTCACTGCAGAGCCTGTAACCTCCGGCGCGCACGCGTTGCCCGGTGAAACGGACTACCACGCGCTGAACGCCATGCTGAATCTGTACGACGCAGACGGCAAGATCCAGTTCGACAAAGACGTGCTGGCGGCGCGGCAGTACTTCCTGCAGCACGTCAACCAGAACACCGTCTTCTTCCACAACCAGGATGAGAAGCTCGACTACCTGATCCGCGAGAACTATTACGAGCGTGAGGTTCTCGACCAGTACTCGCGCAACTTCGTCAAGGAGCTGCTGGACCGCGCCTACGCCAAGAAGTTCCGGTTCCCGACGTTCCTCGGCGCGTTCAAGTACTACACCTCCTACACGCTGAAGACGTTCGACGGCAAGCGCTACCTGGAGCGCTTCGAGGACCGCGTGGTGATGGTGGCGTTGACGCTGGCCGCCGGCGACACCGGGCTGGCCGAGAAGCTGGTCGACGAGATCATCGACGGCCGCTTCCAGCCGGCCACCCCGACGTTTCTGAACTCGGGCAAGAAGCAGCGCGGCGAGCCGGTGAGCTGCTTCCTGCTGCGCATCGAGGACAACATGGAGTCGATCGGCCGCTCGATCAACTCCGCGCTGCAGCTGTCCAAGCGCGGCGGTGGGGTTGCGTTGCTGCTGAGCAACATTCGCGAGCACGGGGCACCGATCAAGAACATCGAGAACCAGTCCTCGGGCGTCATCCCGATCATGAAGCTGCTGGAGGATTCGTTCTCCTACGCCAACCAGCTGGGCGCGCGCCAGGGCGCCGGCGCGGTGTACCTGCACGCGCACCACCCGGACATCTACCGTTTCCTGGACACCAAGCGGGAGAACGCCGACGAGAAGATCCGGATCAAGACGCTCTCGCTGGGCGTCGTGATTCCCGACATCACCTTCGAGCTGGCCAAGAAGAACGAGGACATGTACCTGTTCTCGCCGTACGACGTCGAGCGGGTCTACGGCGTGCCGTTCGCCGACATCTCGGTGACGGAGAAGTACTACGAGATGGTCGACGACGCGCGCATCCGCAAGACGAAGATCAAGGCGCGGGAGTTCTTCCAGACCCTGGCCGAGTTGCAGTTCGAGTCCGGTTACCCCTACATCATGTTCGAGGACACGGTGAACCGGGCCAACCCGATCGAGGGCAAGATCACGCACTCGAACCTGTGCTCGGAGATCCTGCAGGTGTCCACGCCGTCGGAGTTCAACGACGACCTGTCGTATTCCAAGGTGGGCAAGGACATTTCGTGCAACCTCGGTTCGCTGAACATCGCCAAGGCGATGGATTCGCCGGACTTCGCGCAGACCATCGAGGTGGCGATCCGCGCGCTGACCGCGGTGAGCGACCAGACGCACATCACCTCGGTGCCCTCGATCGAGCAGGGCAACAACGAGTCCCACGCGATCGGGCTGGGGCAGATGAACCTGCACGGCTATCTGGCGCGCGAGCGCATCTTCTACGGGTCCGAGGAAGGCATCGACTTCACCAACATCTACTTCTACTGCGTGCTGTACCACGCGCTGCGGGCGTCGAATCGCATCGCGATCGAACGGGGTAGGGCCTTCGGCGGTTTCGAGCGGTCGAAGTACGCCTCGGGTGAGTTCTTCGACAAGTACATCGACCAGGTGTGGGAGCCGCAGACCGACAAGGTGCGTCAGCTCTTCGCCGACGCGGACATTCGCATACCCACCCAGGACGACTGGAAGCGGCTGAAGGAGTCGGTGCGCGAGCACGGCATCTACAACCAGAACCTGCAGGCCGTCCCGCCGACGGGGTCGATCTCCTACATCAACCACTCGACCAGCTCGATCCACCCGATCGCGAGCAAGGTGGAGATCCGCAAGGAAGGCAAGATCGGCCGCGTCTACTACCCGGCGCCCTACATGACCAACGACAACCTGGAGTACTTCCAGGACGCCTACGAGATCGGCTATGAGAAGGTCATCGACACCTACGCCGCGGCCACCCAGCACGTGGACCAGGGGCTGAGCCTGACGCTGTTCTTCAAGGACACCGCCACCACCCGCGACGTGAACAAGGCGCAGATCTACGCCTGGCGTAAGGGCATCAAGACGCTCTACTACATCCGGCTGCGGCAGATGGCGCTCGAGGGCACCGAGGTCGAGGGCTGCGTCTCCTGCATGCTGTAGGAGCGCACGAGGGAAGTCTCCGGTGAGCGCGGTCACCGCCCATCCGATCGTCGACGCCGCGCTGCGGCGTTACGAGGACGCGCTGGGGGCCGACCTTCCCGTCTACCGAAATCACGTCTATCGGGGACTGACCTATCACCAAGCGCTGCGCGGTGTCCCGTTGCCCGACTGGGCGGCGCTCGCGTGGGCGGTGCACGACCTGGGCATCTGGACGGCGGGCACCTTCGATTACTTGGAGCCCTCGGCCGACCTCGCGTCGAGCCTGGCCGGCGAGTTCGGCATCGCCGAAGTCGGCGACGCGCGCACGATGATCACCTGTCACCACAAGCTGCGCGCCGTTGCCGACCCGATGATCGAGACGTTTCGCATCGCCGACCGCGTCGACGTCAGTCGTGGGCTCCTGCGCGGGCCCCTGCCGCGATCCCTCGTCAACGGCGTGGTGACCGAACTGCCGTACCTGGGATTCCACGCCTTCCTGGCACGCGGCCTGCTCGGCTACGCTGCCTCTCACCCACGCCGGCCGTTTCCGATGCTGCGCTGGTGAGGCGGAGTCTGCCCAGGTCAGCGGGGCCTACGCGGTATGGTGCTTGATGTGGTGAAAATGCCTCGACCCTCCCGACCACCTCACCCCGGCGTGAAGCCGCCGGGGGTCAAGGTCGACGCGCGCAGCGAGCGTTGGCGCGAACACCGCAAGAAGGTGCGCGGCGAAATCGTGGACGCGGCCTTCCGCGCCATCGACCGGCTGGGCCCGGACCTGAGCGTGCGGGAGATCGCCGAGGAGGCCGGCACGGCCAAGCCGAAGATCTACCGCCATTTCCACGACAAGTCCGACCTGTTCCAGGCCATCGGCGAACGCCTGCGCGACATGCTCTGGACGGCGATCTTCCCTGCGGTGAACCTCAAGACCGACTCGGCGCGCGAGGTGATCCGTCGCAGCGTCGAGGAATACGTGGGCCTGGTCGACCAGCACCCCAACGTGCTGCGGGTGTTCATCCAGGGCCGCTCGGCGGCCAGCCCGCAGATCCTCAACGAGGGCCGGGGGATCACGTTGGCGATGGCCGACCTGTTCGACGACGAGCTGCGCGAAATGGAACTCGACCACGCGGCGTTCGAGCTGGCCGCGCACGCGGCCTTCGGCTCGGCCGCCTCGGCCACCGAATGGTGGCTGGGCCCCGACCCGCAAAGCGCCCGGCGCATGCCGCGCGAGCAGTTTGTCGCCCACCTGACGACGATCATGGTGGGTGTCATCGTCGGCACCGCCGAGGCGCTCGGCATCTCGATGGATCCCGACCGGCCGGTACACAGCGTGGTGCCCAGCAATCCGGCGGCGAGCTGAGGCGTTGACAGCATCCGATACCCTGGGTACCGGGTATTTTTCGTGAACCAACAGGAAGACCGATCCACCGTGACCGACGTCGTGACACAAGACGAGCCGACAACCGCACACCAGCCCGTCCACACGCGAGCCATCATCATCGGGACCGGCTTCTCCGGCCTCGGCATGGCGATCGCCCTGCAAAAGCAGGGCTTCAGTGGGCAAGACTTCGTCATCCTGGAAAAGGCCGGCGACATCGGGGGGACCTGGCGCGACAACAGCTACCCCGGCTGCGCCTGCGATATCCCGTCGCACCTGTATTCGTTCTCATTCGAGCCCAAGCCGGACTGGAAGAACCCGTTCTCCTACCAGCCTGAGATCTGGGACTACCTCAAGGGCGTCACCGACAAGTACGGGCTGCGCCGCTACATCGTGTTCAACTCCCTGGTGGACCGTGCTCACTGGGACGACGACGAGAACCGTTGGCATGTGTTCACCGCCGACGGCCGTGAGTACGTCGCCCAGTTCCTCATCTCCGGCGCGGGCGCGCTGCACATCCCGTCGTTCCCCGAAATCGAGGGTCGGCACGAATTCGCCGGTCCCGCTTTCCATTCCGCGGAATGGGACCACAGCGTCGACCTGACCGGCAAGCGGGTCGCGATCATCGGCACCGGCGCCAGCGCGATCCAGATCGTGCCCGAGATCGTCGGGCAGGTCGCCGAGTTGCAGCTCTACCAGCGCACCCCGCCGTGGGTGGTGCCGCGGTCCAACCCCGATATCCCGCCGGCCCTGCGGCGGGCCATGGAAAACGTCCCCGGGCTGCGCGCGCTGACGCGTCTGGGGATCTACTGGGCCCAGGAGGCGCTGGCCTTCGGGATGACCAAGCGGCCCAACGCGCTGAAGTTCATCGAGGCCTACTGCAAATACAACATTCGCCGCTCGGTGAAGGACCGCGAGCTGCGCCGCAAACTGACGCCGCATTACCGCATCGGGTGCAAGCGAATCCTGAACTCCTCCACCTATTACGGCGCGGTCGCGGACCCCAAGACCCAACTGATCACCGATCCCATCAGCCGCATCACGCCCGACGGGATCGTCACCGCCGACGGCACCGAACACCAGGCGGACGTCATCGTCTACGCCACCGGCTTCCACGTCACCGACTCCTACACCTACGTCCAGGTCAAGGGTCGGCACGGCGAGGACCTGGTCGACCGCTGGAACCGCGAGGGCATCGGCGCGCACCGCGGCATCACCGTCGCCGACGTACCGAACCTGTTCTTCCTACTCGGACCCAACACCGGGCTCGGGCACAACTCCGTGGTGTTCATGATCGAATCGCAGATCCACTACGTCGCCGACGCGATCAAGACCTGCGACAAGAGGGGCGCGCAGGCGCTGGCGCCCACCCGTGCCGCGCAGGACCGCTTCAATGATGAACTGCAACAAAAGCTTTCGCAGTCCGTGTGGAACACCGGTGGCTGCGCCAGCTGGTATCTCGACGAGCACGGCAGGAACACCGTGCTGTGGGGCGGCTACACGTGGCAGTACTGGCGGGCCACCCGCGGGGTCAAGCCGGAGGAGTACCGGTTCTTCGGGACAACCGATCAAAAGAATCTGAGCCCCGCCGGGTAGGCATCACCTGGCCTGCCGGGCCTTACACTGGGAGGGCAATGAGCGCCTATCAGATCGTCGTGGTCGGCACCGATGGCTCGGATTCCTCGCTGCGTGCGGTGGACCGAGCCGCCGCGATCGCTGCGCATCACGGCGCGAAATTGATCGTCGCTACCGCGCATCTCCCCGTGCCCGTGGAAAAGGGCCGCTACGCCATCCCTCCGGGAAGCGACCACGGTCAGGATTACCGGACGGTGGGCGAGGCCCCTTTCTTCGCGATCCTGCAGAACGCCAGGGAACGGGCGCACCAGGCCGGGGCCACGGACGTGGAGGAGAAGCCGATCGTCGGTCCTCCCATCAATGCGCTGGTGCAGCTCGCCGAGGAGATCGAGGCCGACCTGCTCGTGGTCGGCAACGTCGGGCTCAGCAGCGTCGCCGGGCGACTGCTGGGATCGGTCCCATCCGAAGTCTCCCGCCGGGCCAAGACCGACGTGCTGATCGTCTACACCATCGACTGATCGGCGAAGTCGCTCGACTGCGCGCCTTTTGCGAAGGACCGAAGGCTCAGGCGCACAATGCGATCCAAGACCCGGTCGGAGACCAGCCGGCTGACGCGCACCAGGATCGCGGCGTCGCGTCCGATGGTGTAGCGGGTGCGGGGGCGAGATGCGGTGGCGGCCTTCACGATCACCTTGGCGGCGTGATCAGCCGGGACGCCGTCCTCGCCGAACGATCGGGCTTGGGCGGTGACGGCTCCTGCGAGCGCGTCGTAACGCGCGAGCTGGACAGGGGTCATGTCGGCCATCAGTGCCTCCGCGGTGGCGATTCCCCGCTCGGCCATTTCGGTTTTGACCGCGCCGGGTTCGACGACGACGACCCTGACGCCGAGATGGCCGATCTCGCGGCGCAGGGCATCGCTGACCGCCTCGAGAGCGAACTTGGAACCGGCGTATGCGCCGTAGGTCGGCAAGACGACCTTGCCGCCGACGGAACTTATGTTCACGACGGTGCCTTTGCTGGCTAACAGGGCCGGCAGCAGCGCCTGCGTCATCGCGATGTGTCCGAACAGGTTGACCTCGAATTGCTTGCGCCACTGCGCCATCGGCAACG
Source organism: Mycobacterium sp. E3339 (assembly GCF_001666915.1). NCBI lineage: Bacteria > Bacillati > Actinomycetota > Actinomycetes > Mycobacteriales > Mycobacteriaceae > Mycobacterium > Mycobacterium sp. E3339. The sequence goes on from NZ_LZIZ01000009.1 coordinate 10,204, forward strand.
TCTCCACCGGAGCGTTGATCGCGATGCCGGCGTTGTTGACGAGCGCGCGAAGGGGGCGACGCAGCGGATCATTCGCGACACGATCGGCCAGGGCGGCCACGTCCGGCTCGACGGTGATGTCGAGGATGAGCGGTTCGATGCCTTCGGCGCGCAGCGCGTCGGCGTCGGCGTCGCGACGGACACCGGCAAGGACGTGGAAACCCCTGCGCGCCAACTCCTTCGCGGTCGCCGCACCCATGCCCGTGGAGGCGCCGGTGACTACGATCAGCTCCCGGCGATCGATGCGATTGGAGGAATTCATGGTGGTCTCCGTCCGGGGTGCGGCACTTGAGTTGACGTTGTCAACTGAAGCTAGGCCTTCAAGTTGACATTGTCAACTCAAACCCGGGCTTATGCTCGGCGGGTGACGACACGCGCGGAAAGCGCCGCGGCCACCCGCCGTTCGCTGCTCGAGGCCGCGGGCGCCCTGCTGGACCTCGGCGGGGTCGAGGCGGTGACGCTGCGGGAGGTGGGGGCGCGGGCCGGTGTTTCGCGGTCCGCGGCGTATCGCCACTTCGCCGACAAGGAATCGCTACTCGCCGTCGTGGCCACCAACGCGCTGAGCGAATTGGGGGATCTGCTCGAGGTTTTGGTGGCCAGTGACGATGCGCCCGAGGAGTCGTTGCGCTCCGGCCTGCTTTCGCTGATCGGGCTCGGCCGTGCCCGGCCGCATCTGTATCGGCTGATGTTCACCCCTCCGCCGGGGGACCCGACCGACGCGATGCGGGCGGCCGAACGCGCGCAGGATCTGTTCCTCGACATCGTGGGCCGCATCACCGGTCCCGAGCAGGCGCGGCGTTACGGCGCGCTGCTGTTGACCAGTGCCCACGGGATCACGGGTCTGGATTTGAGCGGGCACATGGATCTGGACAAGTGGCACACCAACGCCGAGGAGCTTGTGGACACCCTCATCTCGGTGTTGCCAAGAGCGTGATGAACGCCTGCGCGGCCGCGTCCACGCCGGCTTCGTCGTCGGTGGCCACCAGGTCCAACAGCAAGCCACGCGTGACCGCCAGCCCGAGCCGTGCCATCGCGCCGTCGTAGGGCACGCCGGCGGCGGCCGACTCGACCTCACGCAGCCAGCCGTCGACTGCGCCGGGAATCATTCGCGTGAACGGCTTTTCGCCCTGGGCGGCGCGCGAATAGCACTCGAAGAAGAGGCGCTCCAACTGGCGCAGCTCGGGGCGGCGAAGGTCGGCCCACATCGCGGCGAAGCCCTCGGCCGGGTCCATGGGTAACCCGGGCACCAATGCCATCTGGCGGCGCTCGGCCTCCTCGACGATCGCGATCAACAGGTCTTCGCGAGACCCGAAGTGGTGCAACAACATCCGATGACTGGTGCCGACCGCGGCGGCCACCTCGCGCAACGAACGGTTGCCGATGCCGTTCGCGGCGAACTCCTCGAACAGCCTTTCCAGTAGTTCGCGGCGCCGCTGCGCGTCAGGAGTGCGTGCCATCGGCGCGGCTGAGCTGCTCAGACCGGGCCTTGAGTCCCTGAGCCTCGAGCTCGAGGAATCGCTTGGTCTTGTTGACCATCAGCCGACCGACCAGCGCGCCGAGCACGCCGCGCTGATCCAGCTGCTGGCGCACCAGGGTGCGGCCGCCGGGCAATCCGGTCACGAAGTGCCGGGCGCTCACCAGGACGCCGGGGGAGCGTTGCACCCAGGTCCAGGAGGCGCCCGGATCGATCTCGGTGACTTTCCAGATCAGCTTCGCCATGCCGGGCTGCTTGATCGCGAACCGCCTGCCGACCTCGAGCGCGTGCCCGTCCCGTCCGACCAGCGACGTCACCGACGCGGTCCACTCGGGCCAGCGCTCGACGTCGCTGAAGACGTCCCACACGAGCTGCGGCGGTGCATCGATCTCGACACTGTCTTCGGTAAACATGTACCAAATGGTACATCCAAAGTGACGCTTGGCAAGGCCTTCACCGCGCGGGGCGGGCCGAAGACTGATCGGACCGCCGGCGGGGCCACCGAGCGTGAACTGGCGGCGCAAATTTCGCCGGTTCTTCGCCGTCAGTGCACGCTCGACGAGCGGCCGACGCACGACACGCAAACACAACGTCTTGTGTTCCGCTCCCTTGTCGTACCCCAGGGGTAGTGTTTGAGTTCTAGTCGACTGCAGGCAAAAACCGCGTGTGAAGTGGGGTTCTGGTGACCGAAAACATGAAGCTGATTGACCGCGTTTCGGCGATCAACTGGAACCGGCTGCAGGACGAGAAGGACGCCGAGGTCTGGGACCGGCTGACGGGAAACTTCTGGTTGCCCGAGAAGGTGCCGGTGTCCAACGACCTCCCGTCGTGGGCGACGCTGACCCCGGGTGAGAAGCAGCTGACCATGCGGGTGTTCACCGGGCTGACGCTGCTGGACACCATCCAGGGCACGGTCGGCGCGGTCAGCCTGATCCCGGACGCGCTGACCCCGCACGAGGAAGCCGTCTACACCAACATCGCGTTCATGGAGTCGGTGCACGCGCGCAGCTACAGCAACATCTTCTCCACCCTGTGCTCGACGGCCGAGATCGACGACGCGTTCCGCTGGTCGGAGGAGAACCCGAACCTGCAGCGCAAGGCCGAGATCGTCATGCAGTACTACAAGGGCGACGAGCCGCTCAAGCGCAAGGTGGCCTCGACGCTGCTGGAGAGCTTTCTGTTCTATTCGGGCTTCTACCTGCCGATGTACTGGTCGAGCCGGGCCAAGCTGACCAACACCGCCGACATGATCCGGCTGATCATCCGCGACGAGGCCGTGCACGGTTACTACATCGGCTACAAGTACCAGCGTGGGCTGGCGCTGGTCGACGAGGACAAGCGCACCGAGCTCAAGGACTACACCTACGAGCTGCTGTTCGAGCTCTACGACAACGAGGTGGAGTACACCCAGGACCTCTACGACCAGGTCGGGCTGACCGAGGACGTCAAGAAGTTCCTGCGCTACAACGCCAACAAGGCGCTGATGAACCTCGGCTACGAAGCGCTGTTCCCCCGCGACGAGACCGACGTCAACCCGGCGATCCTGTCGGCGCTCTCGCCCAACGCCGACGAGAACCACGACTTCTTCTCCGGTTCGGGCAGCTCGTACGTGATCGGCAAGGCCGTCGTCACCGAGGACGAGGACTGGGACTTCTAGGCTCGCTAGCTCAGGAATCGGGCCGGCCGCACACGTCGGGGGGGAGGGACTGGGGCCGGCCCGATCCTCTATTCAGACACCGGCTGCGCCGATTTTCTTCCCGCGGGACCCTTGGCGCTCCCGGCGGGCGGCGGCACCCAGGCCCGTAGGACCTTGCGGCCGATCAATTGGCAACCGTGGGTGTTTGCCAATTGCTTTGCGGCCCTGGTGAATTCGCGATTGCTCACCACGACGCTACGGGCGCATCCGTGGTGGCGGGCCCCGGAGACCACCTGCTGGACGGCGGCGACGCCGACCGCTTTGCCGTAGCGCTTGCATTGAACCGCCACCGAGTGGCCGTCCTTTTCGGCGATCAGGTCGACGCCGTAGTCCCCGACCGCCGGGGTGAACGTGACCCGCCAGCCCGCCCGGCGCAGGCGGGCGGCCACGTAGCCCTCGAACTCGACCCCGTCCATGGCGTCGACCGCCCGCAGGGTGGCGTCGGCGCGGCCCCCGCGCGGCCAGCGACGCCGCGTCGCCCAGCCGAACAGCGCCTCGACCAGCAGCAGCAGGTAGAACGTCGCGAATCCCATTCCGGGGCTGTGCTCGAGGACGCCGACGACCAGCGCACCCGCCAGGGGGAGGACGACAAGCGCCATGAGCACGCCTCGATGGTAAGGACCGGCGCCGACAACACCGCCCGCCGCCGCGCCCGGGGCCGACATGTTCGGGCAGTGAACGGCGTATGAATTGTGCGGACGGAGCGACGGGCCGGTAGCGCCGGTGCTGCCCGTGCCCTGACACTGTCCTGGTGACGAAAACCGCATCCTCGGACCACCGCCACCACTTCTTACGTTCCGTCATCCGGTGGCTGCAGGTCGGCTACCCCGACGGCGTCCCCGGCCCGGACCGCGTGCCGCTGATGGCCCTGCTGCGCAGCACGCCGCTGACCGACGACCAGATCCGCGAAGTGGTGCGTGGCATCACCGCGAAGGAAGGCTCCCCGGAGACGATCGATCACGCGATCGAGCGCGACGAGATCGCCGAATTCATCTCGGACATGACGCAATTCGACGCCGGCAAGGAAAACATCATCCGGGTGGCCGCCACGCTGGCCGCGGCCGGATGGCCGCTGGCCGGCATCGACGTCAGCGAGGTCGTTCCGGACGACGAATTCGCCGAGGCCGCCGAGATCGCGGCCCGAGGCTCCGAGGCCGAAGAGGCCTCGGAGGTCGCGTCATAGCTTCGAGATGTCGATGACGAAGCGGTAGCGCACGTCGCTCGCCAGGACGCGCTCGTACGCCTCGTTGATGTAATCCGGGTCGATCAGCTCGATTTCGGGCGTCACATCGTGCTCGGCGCAGAAGTCCAGCATCTCCTGGGTTTCGGCGATGCCGCCGATGTTGGACCCGGAAAGGCTGCGCCGGGCCAGCGCCAGCGCGAACGCCCCCACCTCCATCGGGTGCTCCGGGATGCCCAGCTCGACGAGGGTGCCGTCGACGTCGAGCAGGCTGAGGTAGTCGTTCAGGTTCAGGTTCGCCGACACGGTGTTGAGCATCAGGTCGAAGCTGCCGCGCAACTTCTTGAAGGTCTCGCGGTCGGCGGTCGCGTAGTAGTGCTTGGCGCCCAGCCGCAGCCCGTCCTCCATCTTCTTCAGCGACTGCGACAGCACCGTCACCTCGGCGCCCATCGCCGCACCGAGCTTGACGCCCATGTGGCCCAGGCCGCCGAGGCCGATGATCGCCAGCCGGGTGCCCTCGCCGGCCTTCCAGTGCCGCAGCGGTGAGAACAGCGTGATCCCGGCGCACAGCAGCGGAGCGGCCTTGTCCAGCGGCAGCGAGTCGGGGATGCGCAGGACGAAGTTCTCGTCGACGACGATCGCCTGGCTGTAGCCGCCCTGCGTCGGCGTGCCGTCCTTGTCGGTGGAGTTGTAGGTGAAGGTCGCGCCGTTCTTGCAGTACTGCTCGAGGCCGTTCTGGCAGCTGCTGCAGTGACCGCAGGAGTTCACCATGCAGCCGACGCCGACGTGGTCGCCGACCTGGTACTTGGTGACCTCTGAGCCCACCGCGCTCACCACGCCGGCGATCTCGTGGCCCACGACCACCGGGTAGTTCGGCACGCCCCACTCGCCCTTGGCCGTGTGGATGTCGGAGTGGCAGATGCCGGCGAACTTGATGTCGATAGCCACGTCGTGCGGGCCGGGTTCACGGCGCTCGATGGTGGTTTTGGTCAGCGGTTCGGTAGCCGAGGTCGCGGCGTAGGCCGAAACAGTGCTCATGAATATCCCTCTTCGAAATGGTTCCGTCGGAAAAAGTTTAGCTAAGGTAATGTTCCCGGGCCACCGGAGGCGCTAGGGATCACATCAGGAGTGTGGGTACCCGCTCGCCGGCGCGCTAATTGATGGGCGCGTTGACCAGTCGCAGGTCGTCGACGATGCCGCGGGCCGCGATCAGGCCCTCGCCGGTTTGCCAGATCTCGTCGTTGACGATGTAGACGCGGTTGTCGTGGTTGGCCGACAGCTTGCGCCACGGGTTGCTGTCCAGCAGGGTCGCGGCGCGCTGGGCGGCCGCCGGTGACGCGCACGACACGTAGACGACGTCGGCGTCGGCGGCGGAGAAGTCCGGGTTCTTGGCCAGGTCGGCGTCGCTGGCGCCGATCTCGATGTACGGCTTGTCGGTGAACCGTTGGGCTGCCGGCCGGTCCACCCCGACGGCGCCGAGCACGCTGGCCGGGAAGTTGTTGGTGCCGTAGATCCGGAGCGTGTCGATGGTCAGCTGCACGATGGAGGCCTGGAAATGGGAGGCGTCGTGCCGGGCGCCGACGTCGCCGGCCCGCTGCGAAAAACCGGTGAGCAGGGCGTCGGCCGCGCCGCCGCGCGCCGTGGCGGCGCCCACGCCCCGCACGTTATCTTCCCATGCCGCGCCCGGCGCCGCGGTGAACACCGTCGGGGCGATCGCGGCCAGCTGCGAATACAGCTTCGGCGTCAGCCCCTGCGAACCGAGGATCAGGTCGGGGTGGGCCGCCGCGATCCCGGCCAGGTCCGGGTTGCTGCGGGTCCCGACGCCCGCGACGCCGCGCACCGCGCTGCCCAGGTAGGCGGGCTGGCTCGAGGACCCGTCCGGCAGCGCCGCGCCGACCACCCGCGACTGCAGGCCCAGCGCGCACAGCGTGTCGAGCTGGTCGCCGGACAGCACCACGATGCGCTGCGGCTCGGCGGGCACCTGCACCACGTCGGGATTGACGCCGGCGGCGTTGTGGGCCTGCCGCGTCTTCGGCCCTGGATCGGGCGCCGCGGCGTCCCGGGCGCACGAGTCGTCCGGGCGGCGGTCGTTTCCGAGCACGCCGGCACCCGCGATCTGGGTGGTGGGGGTGACCAGTGAGGGGGTGGACGCCTTGCCGCCCGGTTTGCCGGATCCGCAACCGCTGCACGCGACGGCGACGGCGGCCGCCAGCGCGGCGGCCGCGCGCAGGTACGCGGGTCGGGTCACGCCGAAAAGCACGCGTCAGACGCTAACACCCGCCGCCGGTGCCCCCGGGCGCGCCGAACCGACACGCCGCCCCGCCGACCCATTTACGACAGTTTGTAGGACCAGCCCTGACGTCGCCATGATCGGCGGTTAAGATTCGAGTCAGCTCTGTTTTTTGGGCCCCTGTCCTACTGTTTGGAGAAGCTGTTGACAGCCGAAGCGCCCCCCTTGGGAGAACTCGAGGCCGTTCGTCCGTACCCAGACCGGACCGGTCCCAAAGGGAACCTCGTCTACAAACTGGTAACGACCACCGATCACAAGATGATCGGCATCATGTACACGGTCACCTGCTTCGTCTTCTTCTTCATCGGCGGACTGATGGCCCTGTTGATGCGCACCGAGCTGGCCGCGCCGGGACTGCAGTTCCTGTCGAATGAGCAGTACAACCAGCTGTTCACCATGCACGGCACGATCATGCTGCTGCTGTACGCCACCCCGGTGGTGTTCGGCTTCGCCAACCTGGTGCTGCCGCTGCAGATCGGCGCGCCCGACGTGGCGTTCCCGCGGCTGAACGCCTTCTCGTTCTGGCTGTTCCTCTTCGGCGGTCTGACCGCGTCCGCCGGCTTCATCGTCCCGGGCGGCGCCGCGGACTTCGGCTGGACGGCCTACACGCCGCTGTCGGACGCGGTCCACTCGCCGGGAGCCGGCGGAGACCTATGGATCACCGGCCTGATCGTCGCCGGTCTGGGCACCATCCTGGGTGCGGTCAACATGATCACCACCGTGGTGTGCATGCGCGCGCCCGGCATGACGATGTTCCGGATGCCGATCTTCACCTGGAACATCCTGGTGACGTCGATCCTGATCCTGATCGCGTTCCCGATCCTGACCGCCGCGCTGTTCGGGCTGGCCGCCGATCGACATCTAGGGGCCCATGTCTACGACGCGGCCAACGGCGGGGTTCTGCTGTGGCAGCACCTGTTCTGGTTCTTCGGCCATCCCGAGGTGTACATCATCGCGCTGCCGTTCTTCGGCATCATCACCGAGATCATCCCGGTGTTCTCCCGCAAGCCGGTATTCGGTTACACCACACTGGTTTACGCGACGCTGTCCATCGCCGCGTTGTCGGTCGCGGTGTGGGCGCACCACATGTTCGCCACCGGAGCCGTTCTGCTGCCGTTCTTTTCGTTCATGACCTATCTGATCGCCGTGCCGACCGGGATCAAGTTCTTCAACTGGATCGGCACGATGTGGAAGGGGCAAATCACCTTTGAGACCCCCATGCTGTTCTCGGTGGGCTTTTTGGTCACCTTCCTGCTGGGCGGTCTGACCGGGGTGATGCTGGCCAGCCCGCCGCTGGACTTCCACGTCACCGACACCTACTTCGTGGTCGCGCACTTCCACTACGTGCTGTTCGGGACGATCGTGTTCGCCACGTTCGCCGGCGTGTACTTCTGGTTCCCGAAGATGACCGGCCGGCTGCTGGACGAGCGGCTGGGCAAGCTGCACTTCTGGTTGACCTTCATCGGCTTCCACACCACCTTCCTGGTGCAGCACTGGCTGGGCGACATGGGGATGCCGCGCCGCTACGCCGACTACCTGCCCTCGGACGGCTTCCAGCCCTACAACATCGCCTCGACGGTCGGCGCCTTCATCCTGGGCGCGTCGATGTTCCCGTTCGTCTGGAACGTCTTCAAGAGCTGGCGCTACGGCGAGGTCGTGACCGTCGACGACCCCTGGGGCTACGGCAACTCCCTGGAATGGGCCACCAGCTGCCCGCCGCCGCGGCACAACTTCACCGAACTGCCCCGGATCCGTTCGGAGCGCCCGGCTTTCGAGCTGCACTACCCGCACATGGTGGAGCGGCTGCGCGCCGAGGCGCACGTCGGGCGCCACGCCACGGCCCTCGAGTCACCGAAGGGCTTCGGTCCGCGGACCGAGCCCGATCGCTCGACGCCTGAACAGTAGCGGCGGTAGCCGCAGGTGAATTCGCCACCGAAGGTGTCGGTACTGATCACCGTCACCGGCGTGGACCAACCGGGCGTCACCTCGGCCCTCTTCGAGGCCCTCTCCCGGCATGGCGTCGAGTTGCTCAACGTCGAACAGGTGGTGATCCGGCACCGCCTGACGCTCGGCGTGCTGGTGTGCTGCCCCGCCGACGTCGCCGACGGCGCCGACTTGCGCCGTGACGTCGAATCGGCGATTCGCGGGGTGGGCCTCGACGTCACCATCGAGCGCAGCGAGGACGTGCCGATCATCCGGGATCCCTCGACCCACACCATCTTCGTGCTGGGCCGGCCCATCACCGCCGGCGCGTTCGGCGCGGTGGCGCGGGTGTCCGCCGGCCTCGGCGTGAACATCGACCTGATTCGCGGGGTCTCCGACTACCCGGTGACCGGCCTCGAGCTGCGGGTCTCGGTGCCCCCGGGATCGGACGCCGCGCTGCGGACCGCCCTGAACCAAGTGTCGGCCGAGGAGCGCATCGACGTCGCCGTCGAGGACTACACCCTGGAGCGGCGGGCCAAGCGGCTGATCGTGTTCGACGTGGACTCGACGCTGGTGCAGGGCGAGGTCATCGAGATGCTGGCCGCCCGGGCGGGCGCCGAGGGGAAGGTCGCCGCGATCACCGAGGCCGCCATGCGGGGCGAGCTGGATTTCGCGCAGTCCCTCGAACAGCGGGTGGCCACCCTGGCGGGGCTGCCGGCCAGCGTGATCGATGAGGTCGCCGAGCAACTCGAGTTGATGCCCGGCGCGCGGACGACTCTGCGGACGTTGCGGCGCTTGGGTTTTCACTGCGGCGTGGTTTCCGGCGGCTTCCGGGGCATCATCGAGCCGTTGGCCGAGGAGCTGATGCTGGACTACGTCGCGGCCAACGAGCTGGAGATCGTCGACGGCAAACTCACCGGGCGCGTCGTCGGCCCGATCATCGACCGCGCCGGCAAGGCCACCGCGCTGCGCGACTTCGCGGAGCGGGCCGGGGTGCCGATGGCGCAGACCGTCGCCGTCGGCGACGGCGCCAACGACATCGACATGCTGGCCGCGGCGGGGCTCGGGGTGGCCTTCAACGCCAAGCCGGCGTTGCGGGAGGTGGCCGACGCCTCGCTGAGCCACCCGTACCTGGACACCGTGCTGTTCCTGCTGGGCGTCACGCGCGGCGAAATCGAGGCCGCCGACGCGGTGACCGGCGAGGTGCGCCGGGTGGAAATCCCGCCCGAGGGGTAGCGATAGCCCCGGCGCGGCGTCGCCGCGAGCAGACAGAAACTCGCGTGATCTCAGCCACTTTCGTGCGATTTTGCGTCTGGTCGCCGGAGCGGCGACCCGGCAGGGATCGGACGGCCGCGGTACGGCACGATGAGCGGGTGCCCGCCGACCAAACGAACGAGGCAGCCGACCCCGATCTGCTGATCGATTTCAGGAACGTGTCGCTGCGGCGCGGCGGCAACTCCCTCGTCGGGCCGGTGGATTGGGCGGTCGAACTCGACGAGCGCTGGGTCATCATCGGCCCCAACGGGGCCGGCAAGACATCCCTGCTGCGCATCGCCGCGGCGGCCGAACACCCCTCGTCGGGCCTGGCCTTCGTGCTCGGCGAGCGGCTGGGCCGGGTGGACGTGTCGGAGTTGCGGTCCCGGATCGGGCTCAGCTCGTCGGCGCTCGCGCAGCGCGTGCCGACCGACGAGGTGGTGCGCGACTTGGTCGTGTCGGCCGGCTACGCGGTGCTGGGCCGGTGGCGGGAGCGCTACGAGGACGTCGACTACCGCCGCGCCATCGACATGCTGGAGAGCCTCGGCGCCGAGCACCTCGCGGACCGCACCTACGGAACGCTGTCGGAAGGCGAGCGCAAGCGGGTGTTGATCGCCCGCGCGCTGATGACGGACCCCGAGCTGCTGCTGCTCGACGAGCCCGCCGCCGGCCTGGACCTGGGCGGCCGCGAGGAGTTGGTGGCGCGGCTGGCCGACCTGGCGGCCGACCCCGACGCTCCCGCGCTGGTGCTGGTCACCCACCACGTCGAGGAGATCCCCCCGGGTTTCAGCCACTGCATGCTGCTGTCCGAGGGACAGGTGGTCGCCGCGGGGTTGCTGACCGACGTGCTGACCGGCGAGAACCTGTCCACCGCGTTCGGCCAGTCGATCGCCCTCGACGTCGTCGACGGGCGGTATTTCGCCCGCCGCGTCCGCACCCGCGCAGCGCACCGGAGGCAGCTATGACCTCAGCGACCGAAGAGGCCCCACTGGTCCCGCGCCCGGCGGCGACCGTGATGCTCGTCCGCGACGACCCGGCGGGCTCAGGAACCGGGCTAGCCGTCTTCCTGATGCGCCGCCACGCCAAGATGGAGTTCGCCGCGGGCACGATGGTGTTCCCCGGCGGCGGCGTCGACGACCGGGACCGCAACGCCGACATCGCGTGGGCCGGCCCGCCGCCGCAGTGGTGGGGGCAGCGTTTCGGCATCGAGCCCGACCTGGCCGAGGCGCTGGTGTGCGCGGCGGCCAGGGAGACCTTCGAGGAATCCGGAGTGCTGTTCGCGGGGCCGGCCGGCGACCCGGACGGGATCGTGGGGGACGCGTCGGTGTACGCCGACGCCCGCCGCGCGCTGGCCGACGGGACGCTGTCGTTCGCGGACTTCCTGCACCGCGAGAACCTCGAGCTGCGTTCGGATCTGCTGCGGCCGTGGGCCAATTGGGTCACCCCGGAAGCCGAGCGCACCCGCCGCTACGACACCTACTTCTTTGTGGGCGCCCTGCCCGAGGGGCAGCGGGCCGACGGCGAGAACACCGAATCCGACCGTGCCGGCTGGACGACGCCCCAGGCGGCCATCGATGACTTCTCGGCCGGCCGATGCTTCCTGCTGCCGCCGACGTGGACCCAGCTGGACTCGCTCGCCGGCCGGACCGTCGCGGAGGTGCTGTCCGTCGAGCGGCAGATCGTGCCGGTGCAGCCGCACCTGGAGATCCAGGGCGACAACTGGGTGTTCGAGTTCTTCGACTCCGACCGCTACCACCAGGCGCGCGAGGCCGGCGGGATGGGGTGGCGGCATTGAGCGAGTTCGTCAGCACGGTGGTCAGCGACGGCTCGCAGGACGCCGGGCTGGCCATGCTGCTGCTGTCGCGCCCGCCGACGAACGCGATGACCCGCCAGGTCTACCGGGAGATCGTGGCCGCGGCCGGCGAGCTGGGGGAGCGCGACGACGTGGCGGCCGTCATCTTGTTCGGCGGCCACGAGATCTTCTCCGCCGGTGACGACATGCCCGAGCTGCGCACGCTGACCGCGCCGGAGGCCGAGACGGCGGCCCGGGCCCGCCAGCAGGCCATCGAGGCCGTGGCGGGCATCCCCAAGCCGACCGTCGCCGCAATCACCGGGTACGCCCTGGGCGCCGGGCTCACGCTGGCCCTGGCCGCCGACTGGCGCGTCAGCGGCGACAACGTGAAGTTCGGCGCGACCGAGATCCTGGCCGGCCTCGTCCCGGGTGGCGACGGGATGGCCCGCCTGACCCGCGCGGCCGGGGCGAGCAAGGCCAAGGAACTGGTGTTCAGCGGCCGGTTCTTCGACGCCGAGGAGGCGCTGGCGCTTGGCCTGATCGACGAGATGGTGGCCCCCGACGACGTGTACGACGCGGCGGCGGGGTGGGCGCGCCGCTTCCTCGAGGGCCCCCGGGCCGCGCTGGCCGCCGCGAAGGCGGGCATCAACGACGTGTTCGAGCTGGATCCCGGCGATCGGGGCGCGGCCGAGCGGCGCCGTTACGTCGAGGTGTTCGCCGCTGGTCAGACCGGCGAAGAGGACTCCGGATCCGCCGCCCGTTAGGCTGCCCTGCATGACGACGAGTTCGACCGACGCCGTGCCCAACCCCCATGCCACGGCCGAGCAGGTGGAGGCGGCCAGGCACGACAGCAAGCTGGCCCAGGTGCTCTACCACGATTGGGAAGCCGAGTCCTACGACGAGAAGTGGTCGATCTCGTATGACCAGCGCTGCGTGGATTATGCCCGGGACTGCTTCGACGCGATCGTGCCCGACGAGGTCCTGCGCGAGCTGCCCTACGACCGGGCCCTCGAATTGGGCTGCGGCACCGGCTTTTTCCTGCTCAACCTGATCCAGTCCGGGGTGGCCCGGCGCGGGTCGGTCACCGACCTGTCACCCGGGATGGTCAAGGTCGCCACCCGCAACGGCCAGTCGCTGGGACTGGACATCGACGGCCGGGTCGCGGACGCCGAGGGAATTCCTTACGACGACAACACCTTTGACCTGGTGGTCGGGCACGCCGTGCTGCACCACATCCCCGACGTCGAGCTCGCGCTGCGGGAGGTGGTCAGGGTGCTGCGGCCCGGCGGCCGGTTCGTGTTCGCCGGCGAGCCGACCACGGTCGGCGACACCTACGCCCGCACGTTGTCCACCCTGACCTGGCGCGTCGCGACGAACGTCACCAAGCTGCCCGGTCTGGACGGCTGGCGGCGGCCGCAGGCCGAGCTCGACGAATCCTCGCGCGCCGCGGCGCTGGAGGCCGTCGTCGACCTGCACACGTTCACGCCGGGCGACCTGGAGCGGTTGGCCGGCAACGCCGGTGCGACCGAAGTGCAAACGGCCACCGTGGAATTCACCGCCGCCATGCTGGGCTGGCCGCTGCGCACGTTCGAATGCGCGGTGCCGCCGGGGCGACTGGGCTGGGGCTGGGCGAAGTTCGCGTTCAACAGCTGGAAGGCGCTGAGTTGGCTGGACGCCAACGTCATGCGGCACCTGGCGCCGAAGGGCTGGTTCTACAACGTGATGATCACCGGGGTCAAGCCCTCCTGAGTGGCGGCCTGGTTTTCGGCGCCGAGGACGTCCGTTATCTGCGGTCGCAACCGGGTGCCGCCGCGCTGGCCGCCGTCTCCGCACTCGCGCTGACCGACGCGACCCGGGTCGCCGACATCGCCGCCGCGCGAGCCCGCTTCGGCGACCGGACGGCCGTGTTGGTGGAGACGACGCTGCTGCGCCGCCGCGCCGCCGAGAAGCTCGGTGAGCTGGGCGCCGAGATCTCGAATTGGTTGTTCACCGACGAGGCGCTGCAGCAGGCGACCGCGGCCCCGGTGGCGATGCATCGGGCCCGCCGGCTCGCCGAGGCCGGTGTCGTCGTGCACGACGCGACCTGTTCGATCGGCACCGAGTTGGCCGCACTGCGGTGCGCCGGCGTTCGTGCGGTGGGCAGCGACCTCGACTGGGTCCGGCTGGCGATGGCGCGGCACAACCTGGGGGAGGCGGCCCCGCTCTGCCGCGCCGACGCGCTGGCGCCGGTGACCCGCGGCACCGCGGTGCTCGTAGACCCGGCGCGCCGTGCCGGCGGGCGGCGCCGCTTCCGCATCGACGACTACCGGCCGGGCCTGGGCGCCTTGGTCGACACCTACCGAAGCCGCGACCTCGTCGTAAAATGTTCTCCCGGAATAGATTTCGAAGAAGTGGACCGCCTCGGCTTCGACGGCGAGATCGAGGTGACATCCCATCGCGGCTCGGTGCGGGAAGCGTGCCTGTGGTCGGCCGGACTGGCGCAGCGGGACGTCCGCCGGCGGGCGACGGTCCTCGATCGCGGCGAGCAGATCACCGACACCGACCCCGACGACTGCCCGGTGCGACCGGTGGGGCGATGGATCGTCGACCCCGACGGCGCGGTGGTCCGGGCGGGGCTGGTGCGCCACTACGGCGCGCGCCACGGACTCTGGCAACTCGACCCCGACATCGCCTACCTGTCGGGCGATGAGCTGCCGCCCGGGGTCCGGGGCTTCGAGGTGCTCGAGCAACTGGCGTTCGACGAGCGGCGGCTGCGCCAGGCGTTGTCGGCGCTGGACTGCGGGACGCTGGAGGTTCTGGTGCGTGGCGTGCCGGTCGACCCCGACGCGCTGCGGCGCCGGATGCGGCTGCGCGGTGGCCGGGCCCTGTCGGTGGTCATCACCCGCATCGGGCCGCGGGCCGGCGGTCGCGCGGCGGCGTTCGTCTGCCGTCCCTCGCGATAGCGCCCGGTAGGCTGGTGCGACGCTCTGCCAGGCGTCCAGCCCCGCCTAACCTGCAAGGACAACGGAAGAATGCGTTTTCTGATAGCGGCCGTGGTGCTCGCATCGGCGGCCCTGTTGGGTTGGCCGGCGGCCGCCGCGCCACCGTCGTGTGCCGGCGTCGGCGGCACCCTCGAGGACGGCCAGATGTGCCGCGTGCGCGCCACCGGTCCCACCTACACGCTCAACCTGGCGTTTCCCGCCGACTATCCCGACGAGCAGGCGCTGATCGACTACGTCACGCAGAACCGGGACGGTTTCGTCAACGTCGCCCAGAGTTCCGGGTCGCGCGATCAGCCCTACCAGCTGGAGGCCACCACCGAGCAACGCAGTTCCGGCCAGCCGCCGCACAACACCCGCAGCGTGGTGCTCAAGTTCTTCCAGGACCTCGGCGGGGCGCACCCGTCGATCTGGTACAAGGCGTTCAACTACAACCTCGGCACGAAGCAGCCCATCACCTTCGACAACTTGTTCGCGCCGGGCACCACGCCGCTGGACAGCGTCTTTCCGATCGTGCAGCGCGACCTTGAACACCAAACCCCGTTGGGCGCAGCGATTCTGCCGTCGACCGGGCACGACCCGACGCACTATCAAAACTTCGCCATCACCGACGACGAGCTGATCTTCTACTTCGCGCCCGGTGAGATCCTGCCGGCCTTTGCCGGGCCGGTTCAGGCGCGGGTGCCGCGCAACGCCGTCCCGCCGCTGGCGGTCTAAACCGGGCCGGCCAACGTCTCCATCGCCGCGGCGCCGACCGCCAGCGCCACCTGCGCGACGCAGCCGAGCAGCGGGACGAAGAAGGCGGTCCGGCGCTTGGCCAGGCGGCGGATCGCGACGACCAGCGCAATGACGACGAGGACGACGCCGCCGCCGATCCCCAACACCATCGCGCGGTCGATCCACGCCGGGTCGCCGCACTTTTGGGTGCCGCACGGGTCGGTGCCCATGACGAACAGGCCCAGCAGGCCAACGGTGACCGCGACCAGGAAAGCCTGGGTGGCGAGCAGCAGCACGGTGGCGATGCGGTCGGCCGTCGGATTGCGCTGCCCCTTTTGGGAGTAGGCGTTGATGGCGGCCTGCATCTCGTCGTCGTCGGTGGGCATGGGCCCAGTATGGCCGCCCCTACTCGGGCGCGAAGCCGTAGACCTGGCCGTCGCTGGTCGCGGCCACCACGCGGCGGTCGGCGCCGACCGCGATCCCGACGGGATAGCCGGTGGCCGCCGGAAGGGGATAGCTGCCCTGGGTGTGGCCCGTGCCGGGGTCGAACACCAGTAGGGACATGCCGGGTGCGCCGTTCGCCGCCGGGCCGCTGACCACGCTGTAGCCGACGCCCGCACCGGCCAGGCTCGACGACGACAGCGGGACGACGTCGTCGCGCCGCCACGCCGCATCGGCGTGATCGCCCGCGTCCTTGAACGCGGCCAACCGGGTGTCGGGGCCGCCGCCCGATACGACGAGGCCCTCGGGCGTGACCGCGGGCGGCGTCTGCGCCAGAAATCCCAGCGGCACCGACCACTTCACTTTCCCGTCGGCGGCATGCAGCGCCCACAGTCGTTCGTCGCGGCCGTTGACGTAGACGGTTGACCCGTCGGCGGACAGCACCGGGCTGGCGATGACACCGGCGGCGACGGCGTCGCTGGTCCACTCCCGCGACAGCAGCGGCGTCTGGCCGGGGTGATACTTCAGCCCGACCAGCCCGGCGGTCGGCGCGCCCGGCTGCCACACGCCCAGCACCGCCATCTGGCTGGCCGCGGAGAAGGCCGGCGCGGCGGCCACCGGGCAGCCCTGCCGGGCCGGCGCGCAATCCGCCAGGCCGCGCGTCGCGTCGGTGGGATCGACGCCCTCCACCAGATCCATCGGGCTGCCGGCCACCGCGCCGCGGTGCGCTTCGAAGACCAGCACCTGGCCCAGGTGCGTCGCGGCGAGCAGCTGCCCGTGACCGAGAAACCTTGGCGTCAAAGGCATTCCGATCACCGGCTGTCGCCAGCGCGTCCACTGCGTGACCGGGAAGGAGAGGAAGGCGCCCGGCTGACCGACGTAGACGTTGTCGAACCCGTCGAACAGGGGACCCGCGAAGCCGCCGCCCTGGAACAGCCGCACGCACCAGCGTTGCCGGCCGTTGTTGTCGTTCTCCCATTCCATCAGCGAGCACCCGGCCGGGGTCTGCGCGTTGAGGGCCAGGTAGCCGCGCGCGCTGAGCGCTGGGCCCGCCGCCAGGCTGCCCTTGACCGAGCGCGTCCACCGCAACGACAGCTTGGTGGCGCCGCCGGTGGGCGTGTAGCTGCTGTTGGCCGCGTCGGCGTATTGCGCGGGCCAGCCCTGCGACGGCGCCGCGTCCACCCACGAATCGGTGTTGCCGCAACCGGCGAGCCCGCCGGACAGCGCGGCCGCGAACACCACAGACGACCAGCGCCGAAGTTGTCGGGCAAGCACCTCGAAGTCCAAATCCTTCCGCGCCGCGGGCAGCGATCGAGTACAGGTGAGGGTAACCCGTGGCGGTTCGCGTGCCGGTGATTGCCCGCGTTAGGCTGTCCGGCTGTGACGAGCATGTGGGGTGCACCGGTCCATCGCCGCTGGCGTGGATCGAACCTGCGGGACCCGCGCCAGGCCAAGTTCCTCACGCTGGCCTCGCTGAAATGGGTGCTGCGCAACCGCGCGTACACGCCGTGGTACCTGGTGCGCTACTGGCGGCTGCTGAAGTTCAAGCTCGCCAACCCGCACATCATCACCCGCGGGATGGTGTTCTTGGGCAAGGGCGTGGAGATCCACGCGACGCCCGAACTGGCGCAGCTGGAGATCGGCCGGTGGGTGCACATCGGCGACAAGAACACCATCCGTGCCCACGAAGGCTCGCTGCGGTTCGGCGACAAGGTGGTGTTGGGCCGCGACAACGTCATCAACGCCTACCTCGACATCGAGCTCGGCGACTCGGT
Organism: Mycobacterium sp. E3339; assembly: GCF_001666915.1. Lineage (NCBI taxonomy): Bacteria > Bacillati > Actinomycetota > Actinomycetes > Mycobacteriales > Mycobacteriaceae > Mycobacterium > Mycobacterium sp. E3339. The sequence continues at coordinate 27,763 of NZ_LZIZ01000009.1, forward strand.
GCTGATGGCCGACTGGTGCTACGTCTGCGACTTCGATCACCGCATGGACAACATCAACCTGCCGATCAAAGACCAGGGCATCGTGAAGTCGCCGGTGCGGATCGGGCCGGACACCTGGGTGGGGGTGAAGGTGACGGTGCTGCGCGGCACGGCGATCGGCCGGGGCTGCGTGCTGGGCTCACACGCGGTGGTCCGCGGGGTCATCCCCGACTACTCGATCGCGGTCGGTGCGCCGGCCAAGGTGGTCAAGAACCGTCAGCTGGCCTGGGAGAGTTCGGCCGCCCAGCGCGCCGAGCTGGCGGCGGCGCTGGCCGACATCGAGCGAAAGAAGGCCGCTCGCTAGTTGTGACCCGCGGCCAGCACCGCTAGCTCGCGGGTTCGGGGTGGTCGTCCACCTTGAAGTCGAAGTTGACGTCGCCCGCGTCCACGTCGGTGACGGTCACCGCGATGCCGTATTTGTCGGTGCCGTCGACGAGTTGGCACCGCAGCGTCGCGCCCTGGACGCCCTTCAGGTTGTCGGGGCAGGTCACCGAGTCGGGCTTCGTGCCGACCTGCTGGGCCAGCTTGTTGCTGATGATGCTGGCGACCTGGTTCTTGTCGACCGTCTCGACCATGTCGAACTTGACGTCGCTGCCGTTCACGCTCGTCACGGTCACATTGACGTTGAAGGTCTGGTTCTTGACCTTCATCTCGCAATTCAGTTGCGCCCCAACCTTGGCGGGCAGATCGTTCGGGCAGTTCACCGAATCGGGCTTGTTGCCCGCGGCGTCGGTCAACTTCGAGGTGATCTGGCCCGCGACATCGCTCTTGCTGACCGAGTGCGAGGAGCCGACGGAGCACGAACAGGCGTTCACGCCCGCCAGCAATCCCGCTGCGGCACCGGAGATCAGCAACGTCCGAACGATGGGGTGTGACATCAGCGCCTCCCGAGCGGCTCAACAACGACGAATCGGCTGATAATCGCACGCAAAAACGGCTTCGCGTAGGCGATTGAGCAAACATTCACGCAAGCGACAATTCGCCGCGGAGCCGCGATCAGATGCTTTGGTAGCGACGCAGCGCTTCGGCGCGCTCGGCGCCGTGGTCGACGATCGGGGCCGGGTAGCCCGCCGGCCGTTCGCTTTTGCGCAGGTGCGCATCGTCGACCGGGCGCAACTCGGGCACCCAGCGCCGGATGTACTCCCCGGACGGGTCGAACTTCTCGCCCTGGGTGGTCGGGTTGAACACCCGAAAGTACGGCGCCGCATCGGTGCCGCAGCCCGCGCACCACTGCCACCCGTGCTGATTGTTGGCCATGTCGCCGTCGACGAGCTGATCGAGGAACCACTCGGCACCCCATTGCCACGGCAGGTGCAGGTCCTTGACCAGAAACGATGCGACGATCATCCGCACCCGGTTGTGCATATAGCCGGTCTCGCGCAGTTGACGCATCCCGGCGTCGACCAGTGGAAACCCGGTTTCGCCGGCCTTCCACGACTCGAAGCGGCGTGTCGCTTCGGCGTCGGTGTCGGTGCGGATTCCGTCGAACTGCCGGTTCCAATTGCGCCAGGCGCTGGCCGGCCAGTGATGCAGCACGTCGGCGTAGAAGTCGCGAAACGCCAACTCGCGCAGGTAAGCCTGGGCGCCGCCGTGACGAAGGTCGAGATCGGCGACCATGGTGCGCGGATGGATGGTGCCGAACTTCAGGTACGCCGACATCCGGCTGGTGCCGTGCAAGTCGGGCCGGTTGCGGTCCTCGTCATAGTGCTGTAATCCGTTGGCCACGAATGACTTCCACTGCTTGAGGGCCGCGGCCTCCCCGGCGGCCACGTCGAGCGCGGTGCCCGGATCGGGGATTTCGCATCGCTTGATCCGCAGTTGCACCGGATCGAGCCAGCGCGCGGACTCGGCGCTCGTCTTGGCCGGTGCCCGCCAGCCGAATTCGCGCCATTGGCGCAGAAACGGGGTGAACACCTGATAGGGCGTGCCGTCCTTCTTGGTGACCCGGCCCGGTGACACGAGGTACGGCGATCCCGTTGCTATCAGGGGCACGGAATCCAGCGCCGCACGCACCCGCTCGTCACGGCGCTTACCGTACGGCGCGAAGTCTTCGGAAACGTGTACCGCCGACGCGCCGATCTCCGTGGCGATGCGCGGGATCAGCTCGTCGGGCCGGCCGCGTGCCACCAGTAACCGGCCGTCGAGGTCGTCGCGCAGTTGGCGCAGCGAGTCGCCCAGGAACTTCAGGCGGCGCCGGCCCGACGACGCCTCGAGCCTGGGGTCGAGCACGAAGCAGGCGAGCGTTTCCCCGTCGCCGGCCGCGGCGTTGAGCGCCGGATGGTCACCCAACCGCAAGTCGCGACGAAACCATAGGAGCGTCGGCATGATTCAGCGGTTGAGTCGCCAAATGTGGGTGGCCAGGACGGTGGCGAACGAACACCAGAGCGGGTACGCCGACAGGGCCAGCCCGGCCCGCGGGTCGGCCTGCGCGGCCCGGCGCGCAAGGTCGGCGCTGCTGGCCGTCAGCACGGCCGCACCGACCGCCGAGGCGCCCAGTTTGTGGAATCGGAAGAAGAGCCAACTCCATGAGGCGTTCAGGATGAGGTTCACCCCGAGCGCGGTCGCGTAGCGGCGCGCCTTGTCGTGTTGGCCCGAGGCCCGAAACGCGTCGATGGTTTCCGCGGAGGTGACCGCGATGTCGCCGTAGAGGGTGGTCCACGCCACGGGGAAGGCGGCGCTGGGGGGCTGGTACGGCGGCTTGCGCAGCCGCGCATACCAGGTGGAGACGCTGGTCGGGCTGGCGATGCTTCCCGATACGGCGGCGGCGGCGACGGCGAGACCCGTCGCCGCCAAAGTTGACCTGTTCACGCGGTGCTCCGTTCGTGTCGGTTGATTTGTGGTGCAAGGACTTTGGCGGGTTGTGGTTGGCTGGGCCACCAGATGCGATCACCGATGAGGGCGAACAGCGCGGGAATCACCAGCGTGCGGACCACGAAGGTGTCCAGCAGGATGCCCAGGCCGACGATGATCCCCAGCTGGGTCAGCACGATCAACGGCAGCACGCCGAGCACGCAGAAGACGGCCGCCAAAACGATTCCCGCACTGGTGATGACGCCACCGGTGGCCGATACCGCGGCGACCATGCCGGCGCGGGCACCGCGCTGTGCGGACTCCTCGCGGGCGCGGGTCACCAGAAAAATGGTGTAGTCCACGCCGAGGGCGGCCAGGAACAGGAAGGCGAACAAGGGCGTGCTGTTGTCCAGCGCCGGAAAACCGAAGACGTGGCTGCTGGCCCAGCCGCCCATGCCGAGCGCGGCCAGCGCGCCGAGGATGGTCGCGGCGAGCAGCGTGGGGGGAGCGAGCGCCGACCGCAGCAGGACGTAGAGGACGACCAGGATGACCGCGAGGATCGCCGGGATGAGCAGGTGCCGGTCATGGGTGGCCGCGTCGCGGACGTCGAGCGCCTGCGCATCGGCCCCGCCGACCAGCGCCGCGGGGCTGGTGGACTTCGTCGTATCACGCAGCGCGGCAATGATTGTGAACGCGCGCTCGGAGGACGGCGGCGCGTCGATCACCACTGACCACCTGGTCAGCCCGGACGACGAGCGGCCCGACTCGGTCACCGACACCACTCCCGGGGTCGACGCGATGGCCTGCGGCACCGGCGAGGCGTCGGGGGCTATCACCACCGTGGGGTTGGCCAGGCCCGCCGGAAAATGCGCTGCCACAACCTCATAGCCGGTCACCGAGTCGGCGTGAACCCGGAACTGTTCGGTCTGCGACAGGCCGATCCGGGTGCCCAGCAGGCCGGTGGCCAGCGCCGCCAGGCCCGCGATGGCGACCGTCGCGACGAGCGCCGGTCGCCGGTTCACCCACTCGCCGACGCGTTGCCAGGCGCCGGAATCCGGGGCCGGGCTATCCTCGGCGCGCGGAACGAAGGGCCAGAACAATCGCCGGCCGCACAGCGCGAGCAACGGCGGCAGGATCACCAGCGCGGACACCGCGGCGACCACCAGCCCGCACGCCGCCAGCGCGCCCAGGCTGCGCGTGCTGGGCGTCGAGGCGAACAGCAGGGTGAGCAACGCCAGCACCACGGTGGCGTTGCTGGCGACGATCGCCGGCCCGGCCATCCGCACCGCGCGGCGCAGTGCGTCTCGATGCGCGCCGTGGCGTCGCAGCTCCTGCCGGTACCGGGAGATCAGCAGCAGCGCATAGTTCGTGCCCGCCCCGAAGACCAGCACGCTGGTGATCCCGGACGTGGCGCCGTCGAAACTGAGACCGGTCAGCGGCGCCACGGCGGTGCCCACCGCGGCCGCGACCCGGTCGGCGAACCCGACCACCAGCAGCGGCAGCAGCCACAGCACCGGTGAGCGGTACGTGGCGATCAGCAGCAGGGCCACCACCGACGCCGTCACCGCGAGCAGGGTCACGTTGGCGTTGGTGAACGCGCTGGCGATGTCGGCGCCGAACGCCGGGCCGCCGGTGACGTGGGCGCGCAGCTCCGCCGGCAGGCCGGTGGCCGCGGCCTTGCGCAGGTTCGCGACCGCGTCGCCGAGCGCGAGCCCCGACAGGTCGGCGCAGACGCGCACCACCCCGATGGCGGCCTTGCCATCGGCGGATACCTGCGCCGGTGCGGGGGCGTCGCCCGGCTGCGCGGCGGCCTGCACGCGATCGCGGGCCGCTTGGGCGGCGGCGACGTCGGCCGGGCGGAGTGCGGCGCCGTCGGCGCGGCTGACCACCACGATCAGTGGCAGCCGGTCCCCACCGGGGAATTGGCGGGCCATCGCGTCGACCCGGGCCGAATCCGAGCTGGTCGGCACCGACAGCGGGGCCTGGCCGGCCGCGGCGTTCGCGCCGACCAGGACGATGAAGACGATGCCCGCGAGCGCGGCGCCCAGCGCGAACAGCCACGAGCGCCGTCCGGTCAC
>NZ_LZIZ01000010.1:0-21947 GCF_001666915.1 Mycobacterium sp. E3339
GGTGTTGGCGTTGGCGGCGCTGGCGGCGCTGCTGATCAACCGCCGCCTCCCGACGTGATCGTCCCGTCGAGCGTCACGCCAGCGTGACGGCGGGCCTCGGTTGCCACGCCAGTGTGACGCTCGCGGCACGTCGGGGAGCCAATTTCGGCGCGATGACGCCGAGGCGCTAGGTTGTCGGGGTGACTGACACGGCCACCGAGAACACCACCGAAAGTGCCGCCACCGGCGGCAAACCCGCATTCGTATCCCGTTCCGTGCTGGTGACGGGCGGAAACCGGGGAATCGGTCTGGCGATCGCGCAGCGGCTGGCCGCCGACGGCCACAAGGTGGCCGTCACGCACCGCGGGTCCGGGGCGCCCGAGGGGCTGTTCGGCGTTGTGTGCGACGTCACCGACAACGAGGCCGTCGACCGCGCGTTCAAAGAGGTCGAGGAGCACCAGGGGCCGGTCGAGGTGCTCGTGTCCAATGCCGGTATCTCCAAGGACGCCTTCCTGATCCGGATGACCGAGGAGCGCTTCGAAGAGGTCATCAACGCCAATCTCACCGGGGCGTTCCGGGTGGCCCAGCGCGCCTCGCGCAGCATGCAGCGCAAGCGGTTCGGCCGCATCATCTTCATCGGCTCGGTGTCCGGCATGTGGGGCATCGGCAACCAGTCCAACTACGCGGCCGCGAAGGCCGGCCTGATCGGCATGGCCCGCTCGATCTCCCGCGAGCTGTCCAAGGCCGGGGTGACCGCCAACGTCGTCGCGCCCGGCTACATCGACACCGAGATGACTCGCGCGCTGGACGAGCGGATCCAGGCGGGCGCACTGGAATTCATTCCGGCCAAGCGGGTCGGCACCGCCGAGGACGTCGCCGGGGCGGTCAGCTTCCTGGCGTCCGAGGATGCGGGCTACATCGCCGGCGCGGTCATCCCGGTCGACGGCGGCATGGGCATGGGCCACTGAATTCACCCACGAAGACATTAAGGACGGACATGGCAGGACTGCTCGACGGCAAACGAATCCTGGTCAGCGGGATCATCACCGACTCGTCGATCGCGTTTCACATCGCCAAGGCGGCCCAGGAGGCGGGCGCGCAGCTGGTGCTGACCGGGTTCGACCGGTTGCGGCTGATCCAGCGCATCGCCGACCGGCTGCCGGAGAAGGCGCCGCTGATCGAACTCGACGTGCAGAACGAGGAGCACCTGAACACCCTCGCCGACCGGGTGACCGCCGAGATCGGTGAGGGCAACCGGCTCGACGGCGTGGTGCACTCGATCGGTTTCATGCCGCAGACCGGGATGGGCATCAACCCGTTCTTCGACGCGCCGTACGAGGACGTCGCCAAGGGCATCCATATCTCCGCGTATTCCTATGCCTCGCTTGCCAAGGCGCTGCTGCCGATCATGAACCCCGGCGGGTCCATCGTCGGCATGGACTTCGACCCCAGCCGAGCCATGCCGGCCTACAACTGGATGACCGTGGCCAAGAGCGCGCTGGAGTCGGTCAACCGGTTCGTCGCCCGCGAGGCCGGCAAATTCGGCGTGCGTTCGAATCTCGTTGCGGCGGGGCCTATTCGGACGTTGGCGATGTCGGCGATCGTGGGCGGGGCCCTCGGCGAGGAGGCCGGCGCCCAGATGCAGCTGCTGGAGGAGGGCTGGGACCAGCGCGCGCCAATCGGCTGGAACATGAAGGACCCCACGCCCGTCGCCAAGACGGTGTGCGCCCTGCTCTCGGACTGGCTGCCGGCGACCACCGGCACCATCATCTTCGCCGACGGCGGCGCCAGCACCCAATTGCTCTAACAGCGGAATGCTCTGACTCCAAATGGACTTCGACGCCGTCCTGCTGCTGTCCTTCGGCGGCCCGGAGGGGCCCGAGCAGGTGCGGCCGTTCCTGGAGAACGTCACCCGCGGCCGCAACGTGCCGCCCGAACGCCTGGATGACGTCGCCGGGCACTACCTGCATTTCGGCGGGGTGTCACCGATCAACGGGATCAACCGCGCCCTGATCGACGAGCTGCGCGAGGAACTGGACCTGCCGGTCTATTTCGGCAACCGCAACTGGGCGCCCTACGTCGAAGACACCGTTGCAGCCATGCGGGACAACGGGATTCGCCGCGCCGCGGTGTTCACCACGTCGGCGTGGAGCGGCTACTCCAGCTGCACGCAGTACACCGAGGACATCGCCCGGGCGCGGCGGGCCGCCGGGCCGGACGCGCCCGAACTGGTCAAGCTGCGGCCGTACTTCGACCACCCGCTCTTCGTCGAGATGTTCGCCGGCGCTGTGGCGGCCGCAGCGCAGTCCGTGCCCGACGGCGCCCGCCTGGTGTTCACCGCGCATTCGGTCCCGGTGGCCGCCGACCAGCGCCTCGGCCCCAGGCTCTACAGCCGCCAAGTCGCTTACGCCGCAAGGCTGGTCGCGGCCGCGGCCGGCTACGCCGATTACGACCTGGCCTGGCAGTCGCGGTCCGGGCCGCCGCAGGTGCCGTGGCTGGAACCGAGCGTCGAGGACCATCTGACGGCACTGGCCGCCGCGGGGACCCAGGCCGTCATCGTCTGCCCGATCGGGTTCGTCGCGGACCACATCGAGGTGGTGTGGGATCTCGACGAGGAATTGCGAACCCAGGCCGAGGCGGAGGGTTTGGCGTTCGCCCGGGCCGCCACCCCCAACGCCGATCGCCGATTCGCCCGTCTCGCCGCCGATCTGGTCGACGAGCTGCGTAGCGGCCGCGACCCCACCCGGGTGGCCGGACCCGACCCGGTGCCCGGCTGTCTGGCCAGCGTCGACGGCGCGCCCTGCCGCCCGCCGCATTGCGCGCGCGGCGACAGCGACTAGCGCGCCCTCAGTCGGCCCAGGCCGAATGCAGGATCGCGGTGACGGCGGCCATCCGCGCCGAGCGGACCACGGCGGTCAGGGGCCGCAACGCATCGCTGGCGATGCGTGCCTCCGAAGAGGATTGGGCTCCGAACGGTTCGGGGCCGGCGGCGACCGGCGCGGCGAATCGTTCCGGCGAGTCGGGCGAGCGGCTGAGCCCGGCGCTGACCGCGATGATGGCGTCGACGTGCGCGGCGTTTTCCAGCACCCGCAACGCCCGCGAGGGCGCGTGGTCGGGAACGCGGTGTTGCCGTGCGGATTCCAGCAGCTGCTCGACGAGTCCGCGCGGATCCTCGATGTCGGCCGCGGCCGATCCGAGCCCGATGGCGCCGAGGGCGTCGGCGGCCGATCGCACGGCCGAGCGCAGCGTGTATTCGGCATCCCCGAGCTCGTAATGGTCGAGCACCGGCGCGCCCGGCAGCGAGTAGACCGTCCAGGACAGCGCGCACAGGTCGGAGAAGTCGTCTTCGTCGTAGGAGAACTCGGGCACCAGCCCCACCGCGGTGGCGGGGTCGTGCGGGCTGGCGATGATGATCGCCTCACCCGCGGCCAGCGCGTCGCGCTCGAATTGCGTCCCGGGGGCGAGCCCGCGCACGTCGCCGGGCACCGGCAAAAGCATGTTGATCGTTCCGCGCAACCGGCCCGGGCCGGGCGCCGACCGACCGGCCGCGGCGCGCAGCGTCTGCAGCAGCGTCACCGTTCCGGCGTCGTGCACATCCGGCCACGGCAGCCCGGTATGACCGGCGGCGACCGCATCATACGCGGTGACCGATTGCTTTGGCGCCCATACCGATAACGCGTCCAGGACGTCGTCGGGCGCGGCCTTGCCTGCGAGCCAGGCGTTGGCCCACAGGGAAAGCGAGACACTGGGACACCACACGATTCCGCAGTGTAGTTGTTTTGCCCGGCAAAGGCGGATCACGCGTATTCTGACCGCATGCACGCCGCAGTGCTTTGGTTGATATCCGCGCTGGTGCTCGCCGGTGCGGAGGCGCTCACGGGCCATATGTTCCTGATGATGCTCGGCGGGGGCGCGCTCGCCGCCTCGGCAACCAGCTGGCTGACCGATTGGCCGGGTTGGGCCAACGGGATCGTTTTCCTGGTCGTCTCGATTCTGCTGCTGGTGCTGGTGCGCCCGGCGCTGCGGCGGCAACTGACGCCGGCGCACGTGCCGCACATGGGCATCGAGGCGCTGGAGGGCAAGAAGGCGCTGGTGCTCGAGCGGATCGACCGCGACGAGGGCCAGGTGAAGCTCGACGGCGAGGTATGGACCGCGCGTCCGTTCAACGAGGGGGACGTTTACGAACCGGGGGAGTCGGTGACCGTCATGCAGATCGACGGCGCCACGGCGGTGGTCTTCAAGAGCGGTCCATAACGACTGCGCGAGAGCGCTGCCAAAACCTCTGGGAGAGAAAGGAACTCGGGTGCAGGGTGCGGTTGCTGGTTTGGTATTGCTGGCCGTATTGGTGATATTCGCCATCGTCGTGGTGGCGAAATCGGTGGCCTTGATACCGCAGGCGGAGGCCGCGGTGATCGAACGGCTGGGCCGATATAGCCGGACGGTCAGCGGTCAGCTGACGTTGTTGGTGCCGTTCATCGACCGGGTGCGCGCCCGGGTGGACCTGCGGGAGCGGGTGGTGTCGTTCCCGCCGCAGCCGGTGATCACCGAGGACAACCTGACCCTCAACATCGACACGGTGGTCTACTTCCAGGTCACCGTCCCGCAGGCGGCCGTCTACGAGATCAGCAACTACATCGTGGGTGTGGAGCAGCTCACCACCACCACGCTGCGCAACGTGGTCGGCGGGATGACGCTGGAGCAGACGCTGACCTCACGCGACATGATCAACGGCCAGCTGCGCGGCGTGCTCGACGAGGCCACCAACCGCTGGGGCCTGCGGGTGGCCCGGGTCGAGCTGCGCAGCATCGACCCGCCGCCGTCCATCCAGGCATCGATGGAAAAGCAGATGAAGGCCGACCGCGAGAAGCGGGCGATGATCCTGACCGCCGAAGGTATGCGCGAGTCGGCGATCAAGGAGGCCGAGGGGCAGAAGCAGGCGCAGATCCTGGCCGCCGAGGGCGCCAAGCAGGCCGCGATCCTGGCCGCCGAGGCCGACCGGCAGTCCCGCATGCTGCGTGCCCAGGGTGAACGCGCCGCGGCCTACCTGCAGGCGCAGGGGCAGGCCAAGGCCATCGAGAAGACGTTCGCCGCGATCAAGGCGGGCAGGCCGACCCCCGAGATGCTGGCTTACCAGTACCTGCAGACCCTGCCGGAGATGGCGCGCGGTGACGCCAACAAGGTGTGGGTGGTGCCGAGCGACTTCAGCACTGCGCTGCAGGGATTCACCAAGCTGCTGGGCGCCCCGGGCGAGGACGGCGTGTTCCGGTTCCAGCCCTCCCCGGTCGACGATGCGCCCAAGCACAGCGCCGACGACGACGCCGACGTCGCCGACTGGTTCTCCACCGAGACCGACCCGGCGATCGCTCAGGCGGTGGCTAAGGCCGAGGCGATCGCCCGCCAGCCGGTGGATGGCGAGCCGGGACCGCCGCCGCAGCTGACCCAATAGGATTGGCCCATGAGCGTTTTCACTTCGCCGAAGACCTACGTTGCGCTCGGCGGCTTCCACGCCGTGGACGCGGTGTTGTGCGGTGTCCAGGTGGCCCCGATCAAGAAAGTGCTGGACGACGTGGGGCTGCCGGAGAACGTGCGGCCCGTGTTGCCGGTGGTGAAGGCCGCCGCCGCGGTGGGCCTGCTGTCGGTCACCCGCTTCCCGGCTCTGGCGCGGGTGACGACGGCGATGCTGACGGTGTATTTCGTCCTGGCGCTCGGTGCCCACATCCGGGTGCGCGACAAGGTCGTCAACGCCCTGCCGGCGGCGCTGTTCTTGGCAACCTTCGCCGTGATGACGGCGAAGGGACCCGACCGCAACTAAAACGGGCGGTCAGTCGTGGGGCGTCGGCAGCGGGGGCGCCGGCACCGACGTCGGTGACGGCGGCGCCGTGTAGACGCACCCGCCCCCGCCCACCGACTGCGACGACAGCGGCGGCGGGTAGGGCGGCGGCGGAAGCTGAACCCGGACCGTCCAGACCAGTCCGGTGATCGCGAAGGCGGCGAGGGCGCCGAGCACCAGGCCGGCCAGCCCGGCGAGGGCGGCCACGCCGGCGGGGAAGCGGCGGGTTCCGGTGTTGTCCGAGGTCATGCGGCTCTCCACGGTCGTCGGATGGGCGGTAACCGCGACGCTACTGGCGCGACGACCGCCGCCGCCACGATTCGAGGGATCGTGACGGCGGCGGTTCGGTCAGCTATGCGGCGCCGGGGACGGTTGCGCCGGCGGCGCGAAGCCGGGCGGCGGTCCCGGCGGCGGCCCGGGCGGCCCAGGCGGCGGCGCAAACCCGAAACCTCCAGGGCCACCCATCGGCGGGGGCGGTGGCCCATGATGCAGCGCCATCATCGGCGGCGGCGGCGCGAATGGTGGCGGGGGCGGAAACGGTGGGGGGACCACGGGACCGGCGACGGTGTCGGGGCTGATGCCGCGGTCGCCGTACGTCGCGCCGTCGGCGGTGACCAGCAGTGCCCGCACCCCGCCGCCGTTGAGTTCGGCGGCCAGCAGCTCGGGCGAGGTGTGCGCGGCGTCCAGCGCCTCGGCCCGGGATGCGGCCGCCAGCAGCCGGTCGTGCAGGTTCCTGCGGGCGAGGACGCCCAGGGTGACGTCGACGGTGACGCCGAGCGCCACCAGCAGCAGGGCGAGCAACGCCACCACCACCACCGTCACCCGGCGCTGCAGGGACGGGGTCCGCGTCGTGGCCGCGGTGGTCATGATCGCTGGGGCTGCAGCCGGTAGCCGATGCCGCGCACGGTGTGCAGGATTCGCGGCCCGTGGGCTTCGAGCTTGCGTCGCAATCCGCTGACATGCACCTGGACCAGGTTGGGGTCGTAGGCGTCGTACCCCCACACCGCGTTCAGGATCTGGCGGGCGCTGACGATGCGGCCGCGCTGCTCCACCAGGAAGGCCAGCAGCCGCAGCTCGGTCGCGGTCAACTCGAGGCGACTACCGGCGCGCGCGGCCACGCCGGCGTCGGCGTCGAGCATCAGGTCACCGAGCTGAACGACCTGCGGCAGCCGTCCGCGCCGGCGCAACACCGCCCCGACGCGCGACACCAGTTCGGCCAGCTCGAACGGCTTGATCACGTAGTCGTCGGCCCCGCCGTCGAGGCCGCGCAGCCGATCCTCAAGGCCGTCGCGAGCCGTGATCATGACGATCCCGACATCGCCCCAGTCGCGGATGACGTCGATGAGGTCGAAGCCGTCGCGGCCCGGAAGCATGACGTCGAGCACCACCAGGTCCGGCCGCAGCCCGTCCAGCGCCTCCTCCAGCCCGTCGCCGTCGCGGCTGCCGGCGGTGTGATAGCCGACGTCGGTGAGCGCCTCGCTGACCATTTCGCGGATCGTCTCGGAGTCCTCGACAACCAGCACCCGGGGCGCTCCGACGCTGAAATGGCCGGCCCGGGGGCAGTTCGTCATGCCTCCCATTGTGGCGCCGGACCTGAAGCCAAGCTGAAGCCGGCATCTTCAGGTCCACTTCAGTTCCGGCTCCTACCGTCCGGTGCCATGACCACAAATGACGAGATCGACACCACCCCGCCGCCGGCGCCGCCCATCGACCCACCTCCGCCCCGCCGCCACTCGACCGGCGTCGTGGTCGGCGCCGGGGTGGCGGGCGCGCTGATCGGCGCGGTCGGCACCATCGCCGCGATCGCCTTCGCCTGGATCATCAGCGTGGGTCCGCCCGGTCCACCTCCGCTGCCGGGGCCGCCGCCGATGATGGCGCTGCATCATGGGCCACCGCCCCCGCCGATGGGTGGCCCTGGAGGTTTCGGGTTTGCGCCGCCGCCTGGGCCGCCCGGGCCGCCGCCGGGACCGCCGCCCCCACCGGACGCCACCGCGACGGCCGTGGTGCGCCCACTGCCGGATGGCTCCCGGGTGATCCTGGTCGCCGACACGACGCAGACCACCCAGGTGACGCACCAGCTGCGCCTGCTGATGATCGGGGCCGGCGTGGCGACCCTGCTGACCGCCGCGCTGTTGCTAGTGGCCGTCAGCCGGGTGGCGTTGCGCCCATTGGACAGGCTGACGGCGCTGGCCAACGACATCAGGACCGGCGATCGCGGACGACGGCTCCGGCCCGACCGGGCCGACACCGAATTAGGGCGTGCCGCAAGCGCTTTCGACGGGATGCTGGATGCCCTGGAGGCTTCCGAGGACCGGGCCCAGCGGGCCGCGGACGCCGCCCGGCGCGCCGAGACCGCCACCCGCCGCTTCCTCGTCGACGCCGCCCACGAGTTGCGCACCCCGATCGCCGGGATCCAGGTCGCCGCGGAACAGCTCGCCAACAACGCCTCTCCCGATCAGGGCGACGACGTGGCGCAGGGTCAATACCGTCGGGCCAGCCTCCTGCTGTCGGACGCCCGACGCGCCGGGCGCCTCGTCGCGGACATGCTCGATCTGAGTCGCATCGACGCCGGGCTGCCATTGGACTCCCACGACGTCGACCTCGCCGCGATCGCGGATGCCGAAGCCGACCGGGCCGCCATGCTCGCCCCGCAACTCACCGTCCGTCGCACCGGCCTGGCCGAGCTGCATGTCAACGCGGACCCCACCCGGCTCGCGCAGATCCTGTCCAATCTGCTCGACAACGCGCGCCGGTACACCCCGCCCGGTGGCGCCATCACCATCGATGTCCGCATAAGCGGAGGCGACGCCGAGGTGACCGTAACCGACAGCGGCCCCGGCATTCCCGACGGCGAGCGGGAGCGGATCTTCGAGCGCCTGGTGCGCCTGGATGCCGGGCGCGGCCGCGATCACGGCGGAGCCGGGCTGGGCCTGCCGATCGCGCGGGCGCTGGCGCGCGCTCAGGGCGGCGACCTGGTGTGTTTGCCGCGCGACGGCGGCGCCGAGTTCCGGCTGAACTTGCCGGTCGAACGCCGGTGAGCGGTGGCCGCCCCAGGCGAGGCGGCCACCGCTCGGCGCGGCGAACGTCAGAATCCCGGCGGCGGTGGCCGGAACGGGTCGCCCGGGCCCGGCGGTGGCGGACCAACGGGCCCGCCCGGCCCCGGCGGCCCGCCGAACGGTTCCCCCGGCGGGTGCGGTGGTCCGGGCTGTCCGGGCGGTGGTGGCGGCGGCGGATCCGCACTGGCCACGGCGGCGCCGAAGCCGGCCAGGGTCGCCCCGAGGGCGCCCGCGACCAACGAACCGGCGACGAGTTGTTTGATATTCACTTGGCTTCGCTCTCCTCACTGTCGGCGGTCGATCGCCGCCGCCGCGACAGTAGGAAGTCAGCCTGAAGCCAGCCTGAAGAAGCCGGCGCGCAACCGTTTTCAGCCGGCCGTGGACGCCGCGGTGACGGCCGTGAGATGCCACTCGTCCAGCCAGGGCTGGATCAACTCGGCGACCGAGAACTTGGCCGGGGCCGAACACCCGTGCTTGGGGGTGGACGGGGCGCCCCCGCGGATGAGGATCCCGACGGCGCCGACGGTGCCGTCGCTTTGATTCCGATAGACCGGGCCGCCCGAATCACCGCACTGGCCGGGCGCCAGGAAGACGACCTTGCTCCCGGTGATCTGGGTGATCTCCCCGCAGGTGGCCTCGCCGGTGCCCATCCCGAACTTGCACAACTCCTCGCCGACCTGCAACCCGGTGGCGACGCCGGAGACCGGCAGCGCGGACCCGATGGCCGAGGCCTGCGGGACGTTCTCGCCGTCCAGCACGATCAGGCCGATGTCGTGCTGTTCGTTGTGCACGCCCTCGCTGACGGTACGGCGGAACGTGCCCACCGTCGCGTAGGGAAGGATGCCGGCCAGGTTCATCGACACCTTGCTGAGCTGACCCGGCCGGTTGCAGTGCCCGGCCGTGAGCACACCGGCCTGACCGGTGCTGGTGTGCACCAAAAACCCTGCGGTACAACCCATCCCACCCGATCCGTCGGCGTACTGGACGTAGATGCCGGAACCGGGGCCGACGGCGCTGGCCGCGGGCAGGTCGATCGGGGCCAGGACCGGCGGCGGGGCGGCGTCGTGGGCCGTCTGGGCGGCGTTCCTGGACAGCAGGCACACCGCGGCCACGAACGCGGCCGCGCAGAACACCGAGGCGATCACGAGTAGCGCGTTGTGCATTCGCGAAGGTTGTGTCGCCAGGTACGGCACATGAATTCCGGCCAACACCCCCCCTTGCGCGCGGTGCCGGTGTCTGAGCCCAGCTTGCCAGCATTCGGCCCATCAATTCACGCGATTGGCCAGATCCGGCCGACGGGTCAGCCGATGGTCGCCGGCTCGGGGGCGGCCTCGTCGCCCGCGGCACGGTGCGCCCGGCGATGGTGCCGCCGGTAGTGGCGGATCTCGACGACCAATCCCGTCAAACCCAGGGTCGCCGTGCAGATCGACACCAGGTACAGCAGCGAGCTCGGGTGACCGGCGAGCGCGTCGCCGAGGACCACCACGGCGGCGGTGCCGGGCAGCAGGCCGCCCAGGGTGGCCAGCGTGTAGGGCAGCAGGCGCACGGTCGACGCGCCGGCGGCGTAATTGATCGCCGAGAACGGCACGGCGGGAATCAGCCGCAGCGACAGGATGGCCAGCCAGCCCCGCTGGCGCAGGCGCTCGTCCACCGTGTCGATCGCGCGGTGGCGAACCAGGCGGTTCAGCCGCCACCCGGCCGCGCGCACCAGCAGCAGCGCGATCACCGCGCTGGCGGTGCTGGCGACCACCGCGATCGCCACGCCCACCAACGGGCCGAACAGCAGCCCGGCGGCCAGGGTGAACGCCGTGCGGGGTACCGGCACCACCGTGACCACGATGTGCGCGGCCAAGAACGCCAATGGGAACCATGGCCCCACCGACTCCGCCCAGTCGCGCATCTGCACCGGCGTGGGCAGGGGCAGCCAGGACGCGGCCGCGATCAGGAGTGTGATACCGACCACTGTGGCGATCGCCCGGGGCCGCGACAGCAGGCGCGCGGCGGCGCCCAGCGCGCCGGCGAGGTCGCGCAGCGTCCGGTTGATTCTGCAGGTGGCGGAAGCCGTCACGCCTGTAAAGGTTACGGGTCGCAGGTGAATAACTCGTTTCCCGAGGCTGGCGTTTCATCGCCGGACCGCCCCGCTCGTCGCGCGTCGCGGTTTTCTGCCGACAGGCTCGATCAACTAGCCTCATTAGTAAGTCGCAGGCCCCATTTGCTGGGAAAAAGGGAGCAATCGGTGTCCATTGATGTACCCGAGCTTGCCGAACTAGAACAGGTTCGCGGGCGTTGGCGCAGTGCGGTCGCCGGCGTGCTATCGAAAAGCACCCGGAAGGACCCCGAGGAACTCGGGGACCATCCCGAGCGGCTGCTGGAAACCCCCACCTACGACGGCATCGCGATCCGGGCGCTGTACACGGCGCTGGACGAGCTGCCGGAACCGCCGCTTCCAGGTGAATGGCCCTATGTGCGGGGCGCCGATGCGCGGCGCGACGTCAAATCCGGCTGGAAGGTGGCCGAGGCGTTCCCGGCCGATCGCGTCGCCGGGGTGGCGGCCGCGGAGGTCAATGCGGCGGTGCTCGAGGCGCTGGGCAACGGCGCCAGCGCCCTGGTGCTGCGGGTCGGGGAGTCCGGCGTGACCGCCGACCAGCTCGAGGGTGCCGTGTCGGGCGTGCACCTGAGCATGGCGCCGGTGATCCTCGACGCGGGCGCGGACTATGCCGCCGCCGCCGAGGCCATGCTGGCGATGGCGGGCGGGGTCGAGGCCGACCAGCGCGACCTGCTCTCGATCGACCTCGGTGGCGACCCGCTCACCGCGGCGCTGAGCGACCGTCCCGCGCCCGACCTCGACGAGGTCCTCGCGGTCGCCAAGCGCGCCGCCGAAGAGCGCGGCGTACGGGCGATCACCGTCGACGGGCCGGCGTTCCACAACCTGGGCGCGAACGCGACCTGGGAACTGGCCGGCACCGTGGCCGCCGGGGTCGCCTACCTGCGGCGGCTCACCGAGTCGGGCATGCCGGTCGGCCAGGCGCTGCGGCAGATCAGCTTCCGGCTGGCCGCCGACGACGACCAGTTCGGGACGCTCGCCAAGCTGCGGGCCGTGCGTCAAATGTGGGCGCGGGTCGCGGAGGTCGTCGGCGATCCCGACGGCGGGGCCGTCACCGTGCACGCGGAGACGTCGCTGCCGATGATGACCCAGCGCGACCCGTGGGTGAACATGTTGCGCTGCACGCTGGCCGCGTTCGGCGCCGGCGTCGGTGGCGCGGACACCGTGCTGGTGTTCCCGTTCGACGTGGCGATCCCGGGTGGCTTCCCCGGCACCGCGAGAAGCTTCGCCCGGCGGATCGCCCGCAACACCCAACTGCTGCTGCTGGAGGAGTCGCACGTCGGCCGGGTGCTCGACCCGGCCGGCGGTTCGTGGTTCGTCGAGGACCTCACCGCGCGCATGGCCGAGCAGGCCTGGGAGCACTTCCAGGCCATCGAGGCGCGCGGCGGGTTCGTCGAGGCGCACGACTACATCGCCGGCCAGATCGCCGAGGTGGCCGCGCGACGCGCCGACGACATCGCGCATCGTCGCACCGCGATCACCGGTGTCAGCGAGTTCCCGAACCTCACGGAACCTCCTCTGGCACAGGATGATTCGTCAGATACACCGCTGGCCGCCGGCAACCTGCGGCGCTACGCCGCGGCGTTCGAGGCACTGCGCGACCGCTCCGACGTCTTCCTGGTCCGCACCGGCGCCCGCCCGCAGGCGCTGCTGCTTCCGCTGGGCCCGCTGGCCGAGCACAACATTCGGGCCACGTTCGCGAGCAACCTGCTGGCGTCGGGCGGCATCGAGGCCGTCAACCCCGGATCGATCGACGCCGCCGGTGTCGCCAAGGCGGTCGCCGACGCGGGATCACCGGGCGTCGCGGTCATCTGCGGCACCGACAAGCGCTACCAGGATGAGGCCGCGGCCGTCGTCGAGGCGGCCCGAGCCGCCGGGGTATCGAGGGTCTACCTGGCGGGACCGGAGAAGGCCGTCGGCGATGCCGAGCACCGGCCCGACGAGTTCCTGACCGCGAAAATCAATGCGGTCGAAGCCCTTTCGAACCTGCTCAGTCGACTGGGAGCGTAGCCGCAATGACCACAACCGCACCCGTGATCGGAAACTTCGCCGAGGTTCCGCTAACCGGCGGCCGCCCGCTGCCGCCGCCCACCGAAGCCGCCGTCGAACAGCACGTCGCCGCCGCCGCGGCGGCGCACTGGTACACGCCCGACCAGCTCGAGTGGCACACGCCCGAAGACATCGCCGTCAAGCCGGTGTACATCGGCGCCGACCGGGCCGCCGCGGCAGCCGGCGGTTACCCGCTGAACAGCTTCCCCGGTGAACCGCCCTTCCTGCGCGGCCCGTACCCGACGATGTACGTCAACCAGCCGTGGACCATCCGCCAGTACGCGGGGTTCTCCACCGCGGCCGAGTCGAACGCGTTCTACCGCCGCAACCTGGCCGCCGGCCAGAAGGGCCTGTCGGTGGCCTTCGACCTGGCCACCCACCGCGGTTACGACTCCGACCATCCCCGCGTCCAGGGCGACGTCGGAATGGCCGGCGTGGCAATCGATTCCATCCTCGATATGCGCCAGCTGTTCGACGGCATCGACCTCTCGACGGTTTCGGTGTCGATGACGATGAACGGCGCCGTGCTGCCGATCCTGGCGCTGTACGTGGTGGCCGCCGAGGAGCAGGGGGTGCCGCCGGAGAAGCTGGCCGGCACCATCCAGAACGACATCCTCAAAGAGTTCATGGTGCGCAACACCTACATCTATCCGCCCAAGCCGTCGATGCGGATCATCTCCGACATCTTCGGTTACACCAGCGCGAAGATGCCGAAGTTCAACTCCATCTCGATCTCCGGTTATCACATCCAAGAGGCAGGCGCCACAGCCGATTTGGAGCTGGCCTACACGCTGGCCGACGGCGTCGACTACATCAAGGCGGGCCTGGACGCCGACCTGGACATCGACAAGTTCGCGCCGCGACTGTCGTTCTTCTGGGGCATCGGGATGAACTTCTTCATGGAGGTCGCCAAGCTGCGCGCCGGCCGGCTGCTGTGGAGCGAGCTGGTCGCGCAGTTCAACCCCAAGAACACCAAATCCCTCTCCCTGCGCACCCATTCGCAGACCTCCGGCTGGTCGCTGACCGCGCAGGACGCCTTCAACAACGTCGCGCGCACGTGCATCGAGGCGATGGCCGCGACCCAGGGGCACACCCAGTCGCTGCACACCAACGCCCTCGACGAGGCGCTGGCCCTGCCCACCGACTTCTCCGCGCGGATCGCGCGCAACACCCAGCTGCTGCTGCAGCAGGAATCGGGCACCACCAGGCCCATCGACCCCTGGGGCGGCTCGTACTACGTGGAGTGGCTGACCCATCAGCTCGCGCAGAAGGCCCGCGCCCACATCGCCGAGGTCGCCGAGCACGGCGGCATGGCCCAGGCGATCAGCGACGGCATCCCCAAGCTGCGCATCGAGGAGGCGGCCGCGCGCACCCAGGCCCGCATCGACTCCGGGATCCAACCGGT
The DNA here is from genome assembly GCF_001666915.1 of Mycobacterium sp. E3339. NCBI lineage: Bacteria > Bacillati > Actinomycetota > Actinomycetes > Mycobacteriales > Mycobacteriaceae > Mycobacterium > Mycobacterium sp. E3339. The sequence continues at coordinate 14,424 of NZ_LZIZ01000010.1, forward strand.
GATCGGCGTGAACAAGTACCAGGTCGAAGAGGACCAAGAGGTCGAGGTGCTCAAGGTCGAGAACAGCCGGGTCCGCGCCGAGCAGCTGGCCAAACTCAAAGAGCTGCGGGCCAGCCGCGACCAGGCCGCCGTCGAGGCCGCCCTGGGCGAGCTGTCCCGCGCCGCCGCGGCACACGGGCGCGCCGGGGAGGACGGGCTGGGTAATAATCTGCTGGCGCTGGCGATCGACGCCGCCCGGGCCAAGGCGACGGTCGGGGAGATCTCCGACGCGCTGGAAAGGGTATACGGGCGGCACCAGGCGGAGATCCGCACCATCGCCGGTGTCTACCGCGACGAAGCCGGAAAGGCCCCGAACATCGGAACCGCCACAGAACTAGTCGAGAAGTTCGCCGAGGCCGACGGCCGCCGGCCCAGGATTCTGGTGGCGAAGATGGGCCAGGACGGTCACGACCGCGGCCAGAAGGTGATCGCGACGGCCTTCGCCGATCTCGGGTTCGACGTCGACGTCGGCTCACTGTTCTCCACGCCCGAGGAGGTGGCCCGGCAGGCCGCCGACAACGACGTGCACGTCGTCGGCGTCTCGTCGCTGGCCGCCGGCCACCTGACGCTGGTGCCGGCGCTGCGCGACGCGCTCGCCGAGGTGGGGCGGCCCGACATCATGATCGTGGTCGGCGGCGTCATTCCCCCCGGCGACTTCGACGAACTGTACGAGGCCGGGGCCGCCGCCATCTTCCCGCCCGGGACAGTGATCGCTGATGCCGCAATTGGCTTGCTGCACAAGCTCGCCGAGCGGCTGGGTTACCCACTCGACTAGATGGCCCCCCGCAAGAGCGACTCCGTCGAGGATCTGGCCGACGCCGTTCGCGGCGGCGACCGCGCCGCGCTGCCGCGGGCCATCACGCTGCTGGAGTCCACCCGCGCCGACCATCACGAGAAGGCCCAGCGGCTGCTGCTCGAGCTGACGCCGGACTCGGGCGACGCGCACCGGGTCGGCATCACCGGGACGCCGGGGGTGGGGAAGTCCACCACCATCGAGGCCCTCGGCATGCATCTGATCGAGAAGGGCCACCGGGTGGCCGTCCTGGCCGTCGACCCGTCGTCGACGCGCAGCGGTGGGTCGATCCTCGGCGACAAGACGCGGATGGCGCGGCTCGCGGTGCACCCGGATGCGTACATCCGCCCGTCGCCCACGTCGGGCACCTTGGGCGGTGTAGCAAAGGCGACCCGCGAGACCGTGGTGCTGCTGGAGGCGGCCGGATTCGACGTGATCATCATCGAGACCGTCGGCGTCGGCCAGTCCGAGGTGACCGTGGCCAACATGGTCGACACGTTCGTCCTGCTGACGCTGGCGCGCAGCGGCGATCAGCTGCAGGGCATCAAGAAGGGTGCGCTGGAGCTGGCCGACATCGTGGTGGTGAACAAGGCCGACGGCGAGCACCTCGCCGAGGCGCGGATGGCCGCCCGCGAACTGTCCTCGGCGATCCGGTTGATACATCCCCGCGAAACACTTTGGCGGCCACCGGTTCTCACCATGAGCGCGATGGAGGGGACCGGCCTCGAGGAGCTGTGGGACACCGTCGAACGCCATCGTCAGGTGCTCACCGAGGCCGGCGAGTTCGAGGCGCGCCGGCGCGCGCAGCAAGTGGACTGGACGTGGCAGCTGGTCCGCGACACCGTGCTGGACCGAGTGCTGTCCAATCCCAAGGTGCGCAAGATGCGTGCGGACATCGAACGCCAGGTGAAGGCGGGGGAGCTGACCCCGGCGCTGGCGGCCGAGCAAATACTGACGGCCGCGTCAGACTAACGGATAGGTAAATAATCTACATTTCGCACCGGGAAGGTGTGAAATCCAAGTAAATTCAAAAGCGTGACGGTTCAAACCCGAGTCGATCGCCGCGCGGTCCCTGTCCACGATGACCTTGACGCAGGTCACCGTGTGTCCGGCGCGGCGGACTCACATTTCGGATGCGTCGTTCGCAGCTTTTCGACCATGTTCCCCGCCCGCCGCTTCGGTGGCGGCGCCCTGGCGGTGTATCTCGACGGCCAACCCGTCGTCGACGTCTGGTCCGGCTGGTCCGACCGGGGCGGTCACCGGCCGTGGTCGGCCGACAGCGCGCCGATGGTGTTCTCGGCGACGAAGGGAATGGCCGCCACCGTCATTCACCGGCTCGCCGACCGCGGGCTGATCGACTACGAGGCGCCCGTCGCCGAGTACTGGCCCGAGTTCGGGGCGAACGGCAAGGAGAGCCTCACCGTCCGCGACGTGATGCGGCACGCCGCCGGCCTTTCGGGCCTGCGCGGCGCCCGCTCCGAGGACTTGCTGGACCACGTCGTGATGGAAGAGCGACTGGCCGCGGCCTCGCCGGGGCGGCTGCTGGGCAAGCCGGCCTACCACGCGCTGACCTTCGGCTGGCTGATGTCCGGCCTCGCCCGGGCGGTGACCGGAAAGGGCATGCGGACGCTGATCCGCGAGGAGCTCGCCGAGCCGCTGGGCACCGACGGGCTGTATCTGGGTCGCCCGCCGGCGGGTGCACCGACGCGGGTCGCCGAGATCATCGCGCCGCAGAACATGGTGCGCAATCCGGTCCTGAGCTTCGTGACGCGCAGGGTGGCCAACGAGCTGTCCGGCGGGTTCCGGTCCATGTACTTCCCCGGCATGGTCGCGGCGGTGCAGGGCGAGATCCCGTTGCTGGATGCGGAGATCCCGGCGGCCAACGGGGTGGCGACGGCCCGCGGGCTGGCGCGGATGTACGGCGCGATCGCCAACGGCGGCGAGGTCGACGGCATCCGGTTCCTGTCCCGGGAGATGGTCGCCGGCCTGACCGGTCGGCGCAGCCTGCGTCCGGACCGGAACCTGTTCGTGCCCTTGGCATTCCACCTGGGCTACCACAGCCTGCCGTTCGGGAACGTGATGCCCGGCTTCGGCCACGTCGGCCTGGGCGGTTCGCTGGGTTGGACCGACCCGGCCAGCGGGGTGGCGTTCTCGCTGGTGCACAACCGGCTGCTGACACCGTTCGTGATGACCGATCACGCGGCGTTCGTCGGCATCTACGCGCTGATTCGCAAGGCCGCCGAGAAGGCCCGCAAGCGCGGCTTCACGCCGGTGACCGAATACGGGGCGCCGTACTACCAGCCGGGGGCCGTCGCGGGTTGATCGCCGCGCAACCAGTCCTCGATAATTTACGCCTGCGTTTGCTACAGCTCTCGATTACGGGATTGTGTCGGCAAGATTTCTACCGCCGAGCGGCATCTCAGCTGTGAATAATCGGCAAATACTGCGGGATAACGGGTTGCGTTGCTACGATTCCGCCAGTATCTGACAGTGCCCAAACCAGGGTGGGGGCCCTTGTTTATGGCGTCTCGGAGGGTTTGCTGCTCTCCTGCTTAACGATGGATGGTGGACAGTGCTGAGCGGTATCACAAAAAACGTCAGTCGCAGGGGCCAGGCAACCGGCAAGAGGGCGTTGAACGGGAGTGCAACCCGGCCGATCGCCATCTTCGTCCTGGGTATGGGGAGATCCGGAACGTCCGCCCTCACCCGGGTGCTCTCGCTGTGCGGTGCCACGCTTCCCGTCGGGATGATGGGGGCCGACGAAGGCAACCAGCGTGGCTATTGGGAACCGCGCGAATCCCTGTTGCTCAACCGGGCAATTCTGGAACGTCACGGCAGCGCTTGGTGGGACCCTTCGCTGCGCGTGCTCGAGGAAGGCGAATTCAGCGCCAAAGAGAAGGCCTCTTGCATGGTTGACATCCAGTCGTATGTCAACAAGCTGCCGGCCGCCCCGGTGGTGGTCATCAAGGACCTGCAGATCAATGTGCTCGCCGACATGTGGTTCGAGGCCGCGCGCAAGGCCGGCTTCGACATCGCCGTGGTAATCGCGGTGCGCCACCCGCAGGAGGTGGTCCCGTCGATGGGACGCCTCGCCGGGGCGTCGCCGGAGCTGGTGAGCGCATTATGGCTCAAGGGCAACCTGGTGTCCGAACGCCAGACGCGCGGCCTGCCGCGGGTGTTCGTCGAGTACACCAACCTCCTCGACGATTGGCGCCGGGAAATGAAGCGGATTTCCACGGCGCTCGGCATCGATCTCGTCGCCGAGGACGAGGCGGCCGTCGACGAGTTCCTGTCGCCGGACCTTCGGCGCAATCGCGACTGCGACGGTCCGCCCACGGATCGCTTCGGCACCGACTGGATGTCGGTGGTCTACCGCGCGATGCACGCCGCCGCCGCGGACGAGCCCTGGGACGAGGCCGAGTTGGATCGCGTTTTCGAGGCCTATCGGGCGAGCGAACACGATTTCCGGACGGCGTTCGACAACGCCCGCGGTTACTCCAACAGCACGCTGGTTCGGCTGCTCAGGCCTTCTGTCATGAAGCCCATCCTCGAGGTCGTCGCCATGGCGCACCGACGCAGGGGATCTTGGGCCTAACCGCCGTCCACCGGGGCGCCTAATCGCGCCTTCGGTCGCCGTCGCGCGCCCCTGACATCTATCCGGGCAATCCAGCTTTCGCCGAGCGGGCCCCCGATATGATCGACCGGATCGCACCTCGGCAGGCGTGCCGGTCAAACTTTTCCGCACTCAACTGGGAGGCGCCGGCTCTTGTCATCGTCCGTGCTCATCACCGGAGGCGCAGGCTTCATCGGTTCCGCGCTTGCGCACCGCCTGGTCAAAGTTGGTTGTGACGTCGCCGTCATGGACGTTCTGCTCCCACAGGTGCACGACGGGCGCGCGATCGACCTTCCGCCGTCCGTGCGGTTCTTCACCGGCGATGTCACGCACGCGCCCGACTGGGACGCCGTGCTCAGGTTGTTCCGGCCCACCCAGGTCGTCCATCTGGCGGCCGAAACCGGGACCGCTCAGTCGCTCACCGAGGCGACGCGCCACGGCGCGGTGAATGTCGTGGGCACCACCCAGATGCTGGACGCGTTGGGCCGCAAGGGACTGGTGCCCGAGCAGTTCGTCCTGGCGTCGTCCAGGGCGGTCTACGGCGAGGGCGCGTGGCAGTCCGGCGGTGAGGTCTTTTATCCGCCGCCGCGCAGCCATGCGCAGCTGGTGGCCGGCATCTGGGATCCGCCGGGGCCCGCGGGCGAACCGGCGGTGCCGCTTCCGAGCTCCGCGGGCCGAACGGAGCCGCGGCCCACCAACGTCTACGGGGCGACGAAGCTCGCGCAAGAGCACCTGCTGGCCGCCTGGGCGGCCGCGCACGACACCAATCTCAGCGTGTTGCGTCTGCAGAATGCCTTCGGGCCGGGTCAGCCGCTGAGCAATCCGTACACCGGTGTCGTGCCGTTCTTCGCGCGGTTGTCGCGGGAGGGACGCGCGTCGGAGGTGTACGAGGACGGGCGAATCGTGCGCGACCTGGTCTTCATCGACGACGTGGTGGATGCCGTTTTCGCCGCGGTTCAGCAGCCCGCCAAGGGTTCCCGTTGCCTCGACATCGGGTCGGGAATCGGGACGACCATTCATGAGCTGGCCAGGAAGATCGCCGCGGCGTTCGACGCGCCGGAACCGGTGCTCGTCCCCAAGTTCCGCGATGGCGACGTCCGCGCCGCGAGTTGCGACATCCAGCCGGCGATGGACGAGCTCGGTTGGCGCCCGAAGTGGACGCTCGACGACGGTCTGCGTGTGCTGCTCGAGTGGATCGGCAGCCTCCCCGAGTCCGGCCCCGCGGCGAGCGACAGCGTCGGTGGCCGGCCGGTAGAGCATGCCGGCCAACGCTAAAAGCGATCGGCCATTAACTACATGGTTAATTTCGGGCACTCGCGATCGGGCTCGAATGTGAGCAACGCGCCGCCAAAAGCCGTGGTGCGGTAGCATTCCAGCCCGGTACTGTCGAGGCATCACATCGCGTATCGTGGCCGCACGCCGGCTTCGCGAATCGCGAAGCTTTTCCCCCGTGTGACGCATGTTGAAGAAGGGCGAGTGAGCGCAGCAGCATGACCTAGGCTTACGCAGGCGACAGGTGCCGCGCCGCGACCCATCGCAGCACGCCGATCACTAGAACCCAAGTGCAGGAATGGGTTTGCTCCTCGGGGTGGCGGACGGATGGCGAAATTGGGTCGGCCACCGGCCGTTCCGCTGGACGCGCCGAATGCGCCTAATGGCCGAGAAACCCACGTGAGCAAACAACCATCCGCTTGGCGGATCCGATTCCAGAAAACTCGAAACGTACTAGAGGCGCCGATAGGCGGCTAGGCTCAACATCGGGAGTATTGAAATGCGAGACAGGGGGCAATCTTGACTGTGACCGACCGCGATACCCGGTCTGCGTACCTCGACCTGCTCCGACGCGACTTGACCAGATACGGCTCAGATGAACTGGTGCCAGTCCGGTGGTATCGCATCGGGCGGCCGATTCTCAATACCGGCAGCTACATGCTCGTCCGTAAGCGTCCGTTCGATCAGCAAGCGCGGGAGTTGGGCCAGGACTGGCCCGCGGATGCGCTGACGATGATCGGGATGAAGCGCCTTACCAGCCTGCAACATTGCGTCGAGACGGTGCTGACCGAGGACATTCCCGGCGACTTGGTCGAATGCGGCGTGTGGCGCGGAGGGGCTTCCATCCTGATGCGCGCGGTGCTCTCGGCCTACGGCGACGAGGCGCGCCGCGTATGGGTGTGCGATTCGTTCGCCGGCGTACCGCCGCCGGACCCGGCCAACTACAAGGCGGACGCGGGAATCAACCTGCACCGTGCGGCCAACATCCTCGCGATACCGGAAGCGGAGGTCCGGGCCAACTTCGCGCGCTACGGGCTGCTGGACGACCAGGTTCGTTTCCTTCCCGGCTGGTTCAAGGACACGCTGAACGACGCCCCCATCGATCAAATCGCCGTCCTGCGGCTCGACGGCGACCTCTACGAATCGACGATCCAGGCGCTCGACGCGCTGTACCCGCGGCTGTCGCCCGGGGGCTTCTGCATCATCGACGACTACCACGCCCTCGACGCGTGCCGGCAGGCCACCACGGACTACCGGACCAAGCACGGCATCACCGCGGAGATCCAGGAGATCGACGGCACGGGCGTGCTCTGGCGCAAGTGAGGGCAACCCGCCCGGGGCGCCGCACCGGAGCGCGCTGACGCTCCGAGCGCGGTATCGCCGTGCGCACGCGGAGGATCGAAGCCGCCCCCGGCACCGGAGAACCGGCCATAATGACCGGTGCCCCTGCCGTCGCCGGTGCGCACGTCAAGTGAAAGGCTTGGTTCGCGATGAAGTTTGTGCTGGCCTGCTATGGAACTCGAGGCGACATCGAGCCTTCCGTCGTCGTCGGTCGCGAACTCCTGCGCAGCTCCCGGACCTTCCAGAACGCGCCGAAGAAAGACGTCCAGAAGTTGCGGTACACGTCCAGCCACAGCTGGGTCTCTAGCCCATACGCGGCCGCCGGGAGACCGGCCGCCTCGGCGAAGCCGATCAGGTCGGGCGGCACCGCCATCCGCACGTCATGGCCCCTGCGCAGGAGTTCGCGACCGACGACGACGGAAGGCTCGATGTCGCCTCGAGTTCCATAGCAGGCCAGCGCAAACTT
>NZ_LZIZ01000011.1:0-2020 GCF_001666915.1 Mycobacterium sp. E3339
ACGGCGGCGGTGCCGTCCTCCCGCACCTGGGACGTCGGCGGACCCGACGTCCTGGAGTACGGCGACATGATGCGCATCTACGCCGACGCGGCGGGGCTGGGCAAGCGCTACCTGATCGTGCTGCCGTTTCTGACACCCACGATCGCCAGCCTCTGGGTGGGAACGGTGACTCCGATCCCGCCCGGGCTGGCGCGGCCGCTGATCGAATCGCTGGAATGCGACGCGGTCATGCGCGACCACGACGTCGACGGCATCATCGAACCACCGCCCGGCGGCCTGACCGGCTACCGCCGGGCCGTCGAACTGGCGCTGGACCGCGCCGCGCACGGCGTCCCGGAACCCTCGTGGTCGTCATTGCAATCCGAACCGGCGGAGGCGCTGCCGTCGGACCCGGACTGGGCGGGCGAGATCGTCTACACCGACGCGCGCACCGTCGACACCACCGCCGAACCCGACGCCCTCTGGAAGTCGGCGGAGGGCGCGGTGACTTCGCTCCCGGGCGGCTGGCGGGTCGAGGAACGCGCGCCGGGAACCCTGCTGCGGCTGCGCTCGACAAGGCGCGCGCCGGGACGGCAATGGCTCGAGATCACGGTCACGCCGCGGGACGGCGGCGGCAGCCGCTACACCCAGCGGTCGATCTTCCTGCCGAGGGGCCTGCCGGGCCGGGCGTACTGGCTGGCCGCGCGGCCGGCCCACGCCGCGGCGATGCGCGCGCTGGCCCGCGAGGTCGTCGGTTCGGACGGCGTCTAGACGCCGAACATCGGGGGCAGCACCAGGACCATGATCAGCCCCCACACCAAGTGGGTGAGCACCGGCGCCAGGACGCCGCCGGTCGCCCGGCGCTCGAACGCGCACACCGTCCCCAGGATGACCGCGGCGAAACCGAGCATCGGGTTGCCACTGGCCAGCGTCGCGACGGTGTACAGGATGGTCGAGATCACGACCGGGTGGTAGCGGCCCAGGGCCGTATAGAGCGCGCCGCGGAAGAACACTTCCTCGGCCACGCCGTTGACGAGCGTGATCGCCACGATCACCGGATACCAGCCGTGGTGGGCGTATTCCAGCACCCGGGTGATCAGCTCGGCCACCGGCGTGATCTCCCGGGCGATCAACCCGCCGACGATGAAGATCGCGCCGAGCAGCAGGCCGATAGCCGTCCCGGTGATGACCGGCCGCTGGTTGCGGCCGCGCCAGCAGATGCCGCCCAGGTGCAGCGGGCCGGAGGCGAACCCGCCGACGACCCACACCCCGGCCAACGCCAGGGTCAGCCAGTAAAAGCTCGAATCGCCCGGATGGCGGCGCAGCGAGAAGCCGAGCACCGCGGCACCCACGACCACCGTGACGGCCACGATGACCCGTCGGCGCCGCACCACTGCGGGCGACTCATGGTGGGGCACAGCGACTTTGGTGAGGGCGCGCCACCACTCGGACAGCGCGCCGGTGTCGGACGGGGCGGTGGACTGGCTCATGCGGGGTGCACCTTCGGAGTCAGGGCTATCAACAGGTCGAGACCGGTTCGAAGCGCTCCGGCCACCGGGCCGGGGACCAGGCCCACCAGCCGCAGCGCCGGGCGCACGACGGGTGGGGTGAGCCGGCGCGCGACGTGGCGGATGCGGCGCGCGTCGCCCCCGGCCCACACGGGATCGGTGTTGGCCAGGTGATGGGGATCGGCCAGGGCGTTGACCGGGGACGGGCGATTCGTCTGATCGGCCAAGGCTAGGGCAATGGCTTCCTCAACGCCGAGCAACCCACCGGGCGGGTCGGGCACTCGATCGCGCAGGTCGCTCTCGGACGCCACCATCGGATGGTCCAGCGATTCGACCAGATCCCCGGCCAGCCCGGGCGGCACCGGCAGCGCGACGCCGGTGATCAGCGACGCCAGCCCAGTGTCGACCCTGCCGACCGGCAACCCGGCATGCCACCGCCCGGAGATCCGCGCGTACGTCTTCAGCAGCTCGCGGTAGGAGGTGGTGTCCGGCCCGCAGATGTCGTAAGCCCCCGCCGGCAGCAGGTCGGGGTC
>NZ_LZIZ01000012.1:0-24914 GCF_001666915.1 Mycobacterium sp. E3339
ACACAGTTCGTTGCAATAGACGTTGCCGATCCCCGCCAGCACCCGCTGGTCGAGCAGCGCCTGGGCGAGCGGCCGGTCCGGCTGCGCCGCCAGGTTGGCGGCGGCGAGCGCGGCGTCCCAATCCTCGCCGAGTAGGTCGGGCCCCAGGTGCGCGACGGCGTCGCCGTCGTGGTCGCGTTCGAGGATCTCCAGCACGCCCAAATCCACGCCGACCGCGCGGACGGGGCCAGCCTCCAGGACGATTCGCGCCCGGTGGTCGACGCGCACCGGCCGCTCGCCCAGGCGCTGCTCGACCAGCGGGTGCTGGCGGGGATCGGCAACGTCTATTGCAACGAACTGTGTTTCGTCAGCGGACACCTGCCCACCGCGCCGGTGAGCGCCGTGGCCGACCCGCATCGTCTGGTATCCCGCGCCCGGGAAATGTTGTGGCTGAACCGGTTCCGCTGGAACCGCTGCACCACCGGCGACACCCGGGCCGGCCGGCAGCTGTGGGTCTACGGGCGGGCCGGCCAGAGTTGCCGTCGCTGCGGCACTCCCATTGCCTACGACGGCTCGGGTGAGCGGGTCACGTATTGGTGCCCGTCCTGCCAGCGCTGACGGGCGCCCGGCTGCGCCGCGCTCGCGATCGCCACTAGTCCCGGGCGTGCGCCAGGAAGAACTGCGCGATCGCTTCCGACCCGTCGAGCGCCCGGGTGGTGGGTCCGATGATCGCCTTCGGCAGGTACTGCCGGCCGCCCGGCCACGTATGCCCGCCGCTGTCGATCTGGTAGAAGACCACCTCGGTGGACGCCGCGCACCCGGTGGAGTCGAAGCGGCGCACCACGGTCCCGTCGCCCACGTTGGGCAGCACCTGGACCGACGGATCCCCTTGGCACCCATCGGCCGAACGCCACTTGTTCACCATGCTGTCGGCGGAGATGGAGTGGCTGACCCCGCCGCGGCCGCGCACGACCCCGCCTTTGAACGGCACCAGCGGGTCGGCGGTGCCGTGCGCCGCCCACACCGACACCGGCCGTGACGGATTGCACGCCACCCCCACCCCCAGGGTGCCCGCCACCGGAGCGACGGCGGCGAACACGTCGGCGCGGTCACATGCCAACCGGTTGGACATGAAGCCCCCGTTCGACATCCCGGTGACGAAAACGTGCCCCGGGGGGATGCCGTAGTCGTCCCGCAGCTTGCCGACCAGCCCCACCAGAAATCCGACGTCGTCGATGTGCCGGCGATCCGCCGGCGACGCCCCGCGCCCGTCGGCCCAGCTCTTGTCGTAACCGTCGGGGTAGACCACCAGCAGGTTGTGCGCGTCGGCGACGGTGTCGAAGTCGGTCAGACCCCGCTGCCCGTTCCCCGTCCCGCCGCCACCGTGCAGGCTCAGCACCAGGCCGACCGGCGTCCCCGCCGGCACGTGCAGCAGGTAGGTTCGGTCCATGCCGCCGGAACGGAACGTCCCGGATGCGTCCCGGGCGGCGGCCGCCGACACATGCCGCACGCCGCAGCCGACGAGGCACACCGCCAGAAGGGCCAGCAACGACCAGCGCACGTACGGCATCTTCACCTACACCGACGGCGCCGGCGCGAAAGCCGATCCGAGTGTGGCGATGGCCGCAATATGATTGATCCTGCACCGCGCGGCCCCGCAACATGAAAATATTCGGGCAGCCCCCGCTGTCAGCGAGCAACGGCACTTCGATGTCACGGGAGTATCAGAAATGACGAGCACCCAGGTACGCAACCCCAGCCGGTTGCGGCTGCTGGTGGCTGGCGGCGTCGTCCCGGCGGCCGGGCTGCTGAGCGTGCTGGGATCGACCGCGTCCGCGCACGCCACGGCCACCGATGACGCCTTCCTCGCCGCGCTGACCGCCAAGGGCATCAACTACGAATCACCCGAGACCGCGATCCGGTCGGGGCATCTGGTGTGCCAGGAGCTCGACTCCGGCCAACCGCCGCAACAGGTGGCGAACGACGTCATGAGCAACAGCCATCTCGACGGCTACCACGCCGGCTATTTCGTGGGCGTGAGCATCCGGGCGTATTGCCCGAAGTACGGGGCGCAGGCCTGAAAGTTAACAGGCAGTTGACAGGCTCGTGACAAGTGCGCGAATAAAATCGACCTGGACATAATCCTGAGAACTCGAAGGCCAAATGATTCCCAAACTTTTGGTCGGCGTTGCACTCGCGCTCGGCGCTGCCGGTTGGTCGGCAGCAACCGCAACCGCCGACCCAAGCCCCTTCAACACCCTCAGCTGCAGCTGCCAAGAAACCGCTCCGGCGGGCAGCACGACCTTGATCGACAAGGTCGACCGGGGAATCCAGCAAGGCCTTTCGGACGTGCCGATCATCGACATCGAGCACTAGAGTTCAGCCCCGCCGCCGCATCCGCCGCTCGATGTAGTGGTAGCGCGCGGCCCGTCGCCGGACGCGAAACGCGTGCCCGCGCGTGCGATGCGGCTGCCCGACATGGTTCATCGGCTCGGCGTAGAACATCAGCTTGGCGAGCTCGACCAAGACCAGGTACACCATCACGAAGCCGCCCAGCACGGCAAAGAACTGCCACGGCAGCGGCGTGAATCCCAGGGTGTGCGCCAGCGGCGAAATGGTGATCAGGGCGCCGATCGCGACCACGCTGACCGTGGTGACGGCCAGCAACGCGCTGGGGCGGCTGCGGAAGAACGGCACCATGCGCGTGCGGATCGCGAAGATGATAAGCGTCTGCGTCGCAAGCGATTCCACGAACCAGCCGGTGCGGAACTCGACCGCGCCGGCGTGCAGCACGCCCAGCATCAACCCGAACGTGAGAAAGTCGAACAGCGAACTGATCGGCCCGAAGATCAGCATGAACCGGCGGATGAACGCGACGTTCCAATGCGAGGGCGCCTGCAGCTGCGCCGCGTCCACCCGGTCGGTGGGGATGGCCAGCTGCGAGGTGTCGTAAAGCAGGTTGTTCAGCAGGATCTGGCTGGGCAGCATCGGCAGAAACGGCAGCAGCGCCGAGGCCGCGGCCGCGCTGAACATGTTCCCGAAATTGCTCGACGTGCCCATCAGCACGTACTTGATGGTGTTGGCGAAAATGCGCCGCCCCTCGGCCACCCCGGTGGCCAGCACGCCCAAATCCTTTTCCAGCAACACCACGTCGGCCGCGTCCTTGGCCACGTCGGTGGCGCTGTCCACCGAGATCCCCACGTCGGCGGCGTGCAGGGCCAGCGCGTCGTTGACACCGTCGCCGAGGAAGCCGACCGATCGCCCCTTGCGGCGCAGCGCGGTGATCAGCCGCGCCTTCTGCTCGGGCGAGATGCGCGCGAAGATCGTGTTGCGCTGCGCGACGCCGGCGAATGCGTCGTCGTCCAACGGATCGAGCTCGGCGCCGGTGACGGTGCCCTTGGACGCCAAACCCAGGTCGGCGCAAACCTTTTCGGCCACCCGCGGATTGTCCCCGGTGGCGATCTTGAGCTCGATGCCCAGGTCGGCAAGCTCGGAAAGCGATTGGCGCGCGGCGGCTTTGGGCTCGTCGGCGAAGACCAGGAACCCCGCGAGCGACAACTCGCACTCGTCCGCCCGGGTCAGCGTCGTCACCGCCGGTGCGGGCTTGACGGCCACGGCCACCACCCGGCGCCCCGCGGCGAACAACGCCGCGAGCGTTTCCTCCGCCTCCGGCGGGACGGCGTGGCACTGGGCCAGCACCTGCTCGGGCGCCCCTTTGACCACCAGCACCCGATTTCCACCGTCGTCGATCAGTGCCGAGGTCGCCCGGCGTTCGTGGTCGAACGGCAGCACCGCCACCCGCTGCGCGGCCTCGCCGATGAGTTGATGCGCCTGTGGGGACTCCCACAGCGCGGCGTCGAGCGGATTGGCGCTGGCGCCACCGGTTTCCGGGTCCACGTCGGTGGCCAGCAGACCCGATCGGCGGACCGATTCGGTGTGCGCACCGGTGGCGTCCACCGAGTCGACCAACCGGATCCGACCTTCCGTCAGCGTGCCGGTCTTGTCGGTGATGAGGATGTCGATGTCGCCGAGGTCCTCGATGCACACCAACCGCTTCACCAGCACCTTGGCCTTGGCCAGCTGCCGCGACCCGGTCGCCAGGCCGGTGCTGACGACGGCGGGCAGCAACTGCGGGGTGATGCCGACGGCGATCGCCAGCGAGAACAGCACGGAGTCGATGATCGGCTTGCGCAGCAACAGGTTGCTGATCAGGATGACCACCATCAGCGCGACCGCCACTTGCAGCAGCAGATAGGAGAACCGGCGCAGCCCCACCTGGAACCCGGTCTCGGGTTGGTGCTCGTCCAAACCCGCTGCGATGCGGCCGAATTCGGCGTCCTTCCCGGTCGCGTACACCACGCCGACGCCCTCGCCCGCGCTGACGATGGTGCCCATGAAGGCCAGGTTGGTCGCGTCGGCCAGGCCGGTTTCGGACGGCACCGGTTGGGGCGACTTCTCTGATCCGGTCGATTCCCCGGTCAGGATGCTTTCGTTGCACTCCAAACCGTTGACCTCGATCAGCCGGACATCGGCCGGCACGGCCTCGCCCAGCGACAGCCGGATCACGTCCCCCGGCACGAGCGCGGTGACCGCGAGCGAGACGAACTGCCCGTCGCGGCGCACCACGGCGTTGTGATGCACGCTGGCATGCAGGTCGGCGGCCGCCCGCTCGGCGCGGTATTCGTTGATGAACCCCAGGCCGACGCTGGCCACCAGGATGATGCCGATGATGACGGCCTGCATGCTGTCGCCGAGGAAGTACGAGACGACCGCGGTGCCGGCCAGCAGGATCAGCACGGCGTTGCGCAGCTGACGACCCAGCACCGCAAGGACATTGACGTGATGCGTGCGCACCGCGTTGGGTCCGTAGCGCTCCAGCCGCGCGGCCGCCTGCGCGCCGGACAACCCCGCGGGGGAACTGCCCAGCCGGCGCAGCACCTCGTCGACCGGAGCGGCGGCGACGAGCTTGGCGCTCAAGGCCGCGGAGTCCGGCCGCAGATCCGCGTCGGCGGTCATAGCCAGTCGCGACGTTTGAACATCACGTAGATCACCACCATCAGGATGAAGATGAGACAGGTACTCGCAATGAACCCGGCGAGGTGGCCGAAGCCCGGATAGGGCACGTTCTGCCCGTAGAAGCCCGTGATCGCGGTGGGAACGGCGATGATGGCCGCCCACCCGGTCAGCTTCTTCATGATGGTGTTCAGCCGGGCGTCTTGCAGCGACAGGTTGGTTTCGAAAATCGTTGTGACCATGTCGCGCAACGACTCCGTCCACTCCGAGACCCGCAACACGTGGTCGTAGAGGTCCGCGTACAACGGGTCCAGTTCCGGGGCGGTGCCGACCTCGTGGCGGTGGTGCTGGATCGAGTTGACCACCTCGCGCATCGGCAGGGCCACTCGCCGCAGGCCCACCAGGTCTCGTCGCATCTGAAATGTCCTGCGCTGGAAGCTGGCCTGGCGCGGTCTGCCGTCGAACAGCTCGTCCTCGATGGCTTCGACACAGTCGTCCAGGGCCTCGACCGCGGCGAAATGACTGTCGACGACGACGTCCAGCAGCCCATGCACCAGGGCGCCCACTCCGTACTGCTGGGCGCCGATCTCCTCCCAGCGCCGCGTGACAGCGGCGATGTCGAAGTCGGGGGTGAGGCGCACCGTGATCAGGCCGCGGGGCAGCACGAAGGCCGAAATCCGCTGCATGGAAAGCATTCGTTGCGGTTCGTCGGTGACCTCCGCCGCGACGTGTACGGCGTAGACGGTGAAGAACGTGTGCGTTTCGTACGCGGTGGCCTTGACGCGTTCGGCGGCCGCCACGGCATCTTCGACGGCCCACGTGTTCAGCCCGAGTTCGGAGGCCAAGCCGCACAACGCGTCGTGGTCCGGTTCGCACAGATCCACCCACACCAGGGCGTCGGGCTCGCGGAGGTATTCGGAGATGTTGTCGAACTGAAACTCGTCCTGCGGCTTACCGTGACGCCACAGGCGACCTTGAATGTGGGGCGCGACCTGCACGACACCCATCTTCTCAGTCAAGCTCACCCGCCTGTCAGTAGGTGGTGATCTCGTCCGGCGTGGGCAGGTCGCCGCCGACCATGAAGATGACGCGGCGACCCACCTCCACGGCATGGTCGGCGAAACGCTCGTAGAAACGGCCCAGCAACGCCGCGTCCACGGCGACGGGAATGTTGTGCGTCCAGTCCCGATCCAGCAGCACGCTGAACAACCGGCGGTAGAGCTCGTCCATCGCGTCGTCTTGTTCGCGTAGCCGCGCGGCCAGCTGCGGGTCGTGGGAAGCCAGCACCCGTTTTGCGTTGGCGCACAAGCCAATCGCCACCTCCGCCATGTCGGCGAAACACGCGCGGACTTCCTCCGGCAGCGCGCGATTCGGGTGCTCGCGCCGGGCGATCTTGGCGATGTGCACGGCCAGCGCGCCCATCCGCTCGATGTCGGCGCTGATCTGGATCGCGCTGAATATCGCCCGCAGCTCACCGGCAACCGGTTGTTGCAGCGCCAGCAACGCGAACGCCTCTCGTTCCGCTCGCCCGCGCATCACCACCATCCGGTCGTGGTCGCGGATGACCGCTTCGGCGGCGTCGAGGTCGGCCTTCAGCAGCGCCTCGGTGGCTCGGCGCATGGCTTCGTTGGCCAGCCCGCACATCTCGCTGAGCTGGACGCTCAACTCGCCCAACTGCTGGTGATAAGCGGATCGCATAGCGCAACGGTGGCCAATGCGAGCGCATTTCACAAGGGACGAAAGGCACCCGTTGAGCCGCGGTCGGCACCGGTCGGCCGAAAGCGGCTGCGGTTACGCGTTGTTCATGCGCGGTATACGGTGCGTACACCCGTCGGAGTCGCGGGTTGGCCACGGCGGCCGTACCGTTTTCCACGACGGCATCCCGCGGAGTCAGCGAGCAGGTGGTGGAAATGGAGCGCGACAATCGGTTGCAGCTCAAGCCCTATCGATCCGTGTCGGAACATCTCGACGGGGCGTGGTGGCCGCGGTCGACCAGCCTGGTCGACGAATTGCCGGAGCTGGTCACGTCGATGTCGGACCGGCTGGGACAGGTGGCCTTGGTGGGCTACCGCCGCAACGGCTGGCACGAGACGCCGCCTTTGGCCGAAGTGGGCGGGCACACCATCGAGTTGCTGGGCTTCACCAGCGACGAGCCGGCCAGCCTCATCCTGATCGGGGAGAACGGGCATCACCTCACCCTGCACGTGATCCGGCCGGACACCAGCGAGGACGTCGCCCGACAGGCGTTACAGCAAGCGGGAACACCCGCCGACTCCGACGGCGTGCCGGTGGGCCGCGCGACCGTGGCGCGGTCGGTCGCCGACGTCGCCGACAAGCTGGCCAAGCACGAGGGGCTCGACGACGACCGCCGGACCGCCGAGATCAAAAGCTGGTGCGAGGAAGCCGCCCAACAGTTCGTCGACGCACCGGTCCAGACCTTCGTGCCCATCCTGGTCGAACACATCGTTCGCAATCGCATGATCGAAACCCGCAGAAAATCCCCGCAGCCCGCGAACAGCCGCCGCTGAGCAGGCCTTTCACTACGGGCATAGCGCTGCCTCAGCCGGCACAAATTCTGAACACAGCGGACTCCCAGATTCGCCGGCGCCCATTAGGGGAAGATGTGTGCTATGGGCAGCGAGAAGTGGCCCTCGGAGGTGTGGGCCGTTGAGTACGCCACCCTCACCGGGGAGCGAGAAGTGGCGGTCATGGCGGGGCTGTCCGAAGCGTTGATGTGGATGGACAACTTGGCGCGCACCAGCGCCGCGTCACCGGTGTTGCTGCGATCCGACACCCGCTTCGAGCGATTCAGCTCCTGACGCGACGCCGCCTGAATTACGAATCGAAAGCCGTGTAGACGCCCAACAGGTCGCGAGCGGAGACGATGCCGACCAGCGCGCCGTCCCGCTGCACCAGCACGTGCCGGATGTAGCGGTCCATCATCCTGGCGGCGACCTGGTCGACGGAGGCGTCGGCGTCACACCACACCAGCTTGGTGCTGGCCAACTCGGACACCGCGGCGGTGGCGAGGTTGCGCCCGGCGGCGACCGCACGCACGATGTCGCGCTCGCTCACCAGAGCGGTCGGCCGCGCGTCGTCGCCGATCACGATGGCTCCCACGTCGCAGGTGACCATGGCCCTGGCGACGTCGGCGATGGTGGCGTCCGCGGGAACGCGGGCCACCGGGTCCCCGGTGATGGTGGAGATCGGCATGGTCCCAGCCGAAGATATTTCAGTCACGTGCACCATGCTCGCCACAAGGCGGCGGCCCTTTCTAGTGACCTGAGTCCCCAATCCGCGTCCATCCGGCCCTAGCCGCCGGCCGGACGCGCGATCAGGCTGACAGTCATGGCACGCGAGCCCGCTCGGTGGGTCGAGCCCGCCCTTGCCGCGGTGACGGTGGTCGCGTTGGCGGCCGGCGGTATCGCCTGGCTGGCCGGGGCGCCGCGGGTCGCCGACGGCTGCTGGATCGCGGGCACGGTCGTGGCGGTGGCGCCCGCGGTGGTGTGGGTGCTGGCCGGCCTGCGCCGGGGCCGCTTCGGGGTCGACGTGATCGCGGTGTTGTCATTGGTCGGCACGCTGCTGGTGGGCGAGTACCTCGCCGGCGCGTTGATCGCGGTGATGCTGGCCGGCGGACGGGCCCTGGAGGCGGCCGCCGAGCGCCGCGCCTCCCATGATCTGCGGGCGCTGCTGGAGCACGCGCCGAGGTTCGCGCGCCGCCGCGTCGGCTCGGCCGTCGACGTCATCGCGCTGGACGACGTGGCGGTCGGCGACGTGCTGGTGGTCGGCCCGGGCGAAGTGGTGCCCGTCGACGGACGCATTTCCGATGCGGTCGCCGTGCTGGACGAATCGGTGCTGACCGGCGAACCGCTGCAGGTGGAACGCGGCGTCGGCGAGCCGGTGCGCAGCGGGGTGGTCAACGCCGGCACCGCCTTCGAGATGCAGACCACGGCCACCGCCGACGCCAGCACCTACGCGCAGATCGTCCGGCTGGCCGCGGAGGCCGGGGCGCAGAACGCGCCGGTGGTGCGGCTGGCGGACCGGTACGCGGCGTGGTTCTTGCCGTTGACGCTGTGCGTGGCCGCCGCGGCGTGGCTGGCCAGCGGCTCGCCGGTGCGGGCGGTCGCGGTGCTGGTAGTGGCGACGCCGTGCCCGCTATTGCTGGCGGCACCGGTCGCGATCGTGTCCGGGCTGTCCCGGGCGTCGCGCCGCGGCGTGGTGATCCGCAGCGGCGGTGCCCTGGAAAACCTCGGGCACGCAACGACTTTGGTGATGGACAAGACCGGAACCCTGACGATGGGTCAGCCCACGGTCGTCGACGTCGCGGCCGCGCCCGGCCACGACGCGATCGAGATCCTGCGGGTGGCGGCGTCGGTGGATCAGATGTCTCCGCACGTGTTGGCCGAGGCGATCGTCACCGCGGCGCGGGCGCGCGGTCTGCCGCTGTCGCTGCCCACCGACGTGGTCGAGGAACCCGGCCGGGGCGTCACCGCCACGCTGGACGGAAGGCGCGTGCACGTCGGCAAGTTCGCGCGCGACACCAACCCGGAATGGGCCCGGGCGGTGGTGAACCGCGCCCTGCTCGACGGCGCCGCGATCGCCTGGGTCTGCCTCGACGGGCGCCCCACGGGCGCGGTGTTGCTGCGCGACCCGCTGCGTCGGCACGCGCCACGCACCCTGCGCCGGCTACGGGACGCCGGGCTGAACCGGCTGGTCATGCTCACCGGGGACCGCGCCGAGCCCGCCCGCGAGGTGGGCGCCGTGCTGGGCCTGGACGAGGTGTGCGCCGAACAAAGCCCGGCGGACAAGGTGGCCGCCGTGCGCGCGGAGCGGGAGCGCGCGGTGACGGTGATGGTCGGCGACGGCGTCAACGACGCACCCGCGTTGGCCGCGGCCAGCGTCGGGGTGGCGATGGGCGCCCGCGGCGCCACCGCGTCCTCGGAGGCCGCCGGCATCGTGTTGACCACCGATCGGCTGGAACGGCTCGCCGACGCGATGGACATCGCCCGCTGGTCGCGGCGCATCGCCGTGCAGAGCGCGGTCGTCGGGATGGCGCTGTCGCTGGTCGCGATGGTCGTCGCCGCCTTCGGGTGGCTGCCGCCCGCCGTTGGGGCGCTGGTGCAGGAGGCCATCGACGTCGCGGTGATCCTCAACGCGCTGCGCGCCCTGCGCGGCAATCCCGGCATCGAGGTGGACCTGCCCGCACCGACCGAACAGATGTTGCGGCGCTTCGACGCCGAGCACGACGAACTTCGCGACTCTGTGGATTCGTTGCGGGACGCCGCCGACCGGTTGGCCGCGGCGGCCGACGAGTCGGCCCTGGCGGCGATCAGCCAGGCCCACCGCGTGCTCGTCGAGCGGATACTCCCGCACGAACGCGCCGAGGAGACGGAGCTCTACCCCGCCCTCGCGCACCCGCTCCGCACCAGCGAAGCGACCGCCCCGATGAGCCGCACCCACGCGGAAATTCAGCGGCTCTCCGACCGGATCGGCGCCCACCTGGCGCTGGCCCAAGGCGGCGGAGGGATCGGCCCCGACCAGGTCGACGACCTCCTCGCGTGCCTGTACGGGCTGCACGCGTTGCTACGCCTGCATTTTCTGCAGGAGGAGGAGAGCTACTTCACCCTGGCCGACGATCAGCCCGGTGAACCCTTGGCGCACAAACTATCCCGCTGACGGGGGCCGCTTCATGACCGTGCCGGGAAGCTCGGCGCCAATTTCGATGCCGTCGTAGTCTCGCCCGCCACCCTCGCGAGACCCCTTGCCGCCCAACGGCGGTCGCACCGGGGCCACCGGCAGACCCGGCAGCTGCGACCCGCCCGACGGTAGGGCGGACACCGCGGAGGCGAGTTGCACCGGCGATTGCACGCCGGGCAACATCCCGACCGTTGCCGGGGGCATGCTCAGCTTTCCCACCAACACGGAGGCACCCAGCGCCCCTCGAGGTGCCAGCATCGACCCCCCTCCGTTGAGCGCGTTCGCGAGGCTGGCGTTGGCCGACGACAGCGCCGCCGAACCCTCCGCGAGGCCCTGGCCGATGTCGGAGCCGACACCGGAAAGCGCTTTGGCCGCATTCAATTGCGCGAGGTAGCTGAGCAGGTTGACGGGGAAGCCGCCGGCGATGAACTGGTTGCCCCAGGTGCTGAAGTAACCGAACCAGCCTTTGTTCGGGTCGTAGGGAAGGACGTTCAGGGTGTCGATTATCGACCCCGATGTGGTGGCGAAAGTGCTTGCCGCGCTTTGGGTATTGCTCGCGGCCGACACCATCGCGGCCTGGGTGGCGGTGCCCGAGGGGTTGGCGACCGGCAGCGGTGGCGTGAACGGCGTGGGCTTGACGGCGCTGAGCGCGGTGGCGCTGTAGCGGTACATCGCCGCCGAATTGCTCACCCACATGGCGTTGTACTCGGCTTCAGTCTCCGCGATGGCCGGCGCGTTGATCCCGAAGAAGTTGGTAGCCAACAACATTGCCAGCCGCGCCCGGTTGGCGGCGACGACGGAGGGGTGCACCACCGTCCAGTGCGTCAATTCGAATGCCGCCGTTACGGTTTCGACGGACGCGGCGATTTCCTGGCACTGCGCCGCGGTGGTCCGCAGCCAGGCGATGTAGGGCTCGAACGCCCGGGCCATGGCCGTCGAGGACGGGCCCTGCCACGTTCCCGACAGCGACGCCAGCTCCGAGGTGTAGCCACTCGCGGCCCCCTCCAGTTCGGCGGCGAGTTCCTGCCATACGCCCGCGGCTTCGATCATCGACCAGGCGCCGGGTCCGGAGTGGATCAGCGCCGAGGTGATCTCGGGCGGCAGCAGCCCGAAATCAATCATGTTCGCGCCCCACGCGACAGGGCACGCGTGAACGGCAGCCGCCGTTCAATTGCGCCGCAAATAAACTATCCGGCGGCGAGATTCTGCTTCCGGAGTAGTGAGGAACCATCGTCGTCCCTCATCCTCCGCTGGGCGGTCTGTGTATCACCTTCTTCGGGATTTCCGCCCCGTACTCAAGGTCGTCGAACTTCTGCTGCTTGCGCTTGCGCCAACCGCTGCCCGCCGAGTTGGAAGTCGGCGCCATCATCGGCATCAACGGCATCCCGGTGAGCCCGGGTTCGGCCGGCAGGGGCGACACCGAGGACGCGAGTTGCACCGGCGTCTGCGTCGCCGGCAGCAGCCCCACCACCGCCGGCGGCGCGGTCAGCTTGCCCAGCGATACCCCGACCCCCATCGCGCCCGAGGCCGCACCGCCGGGCGCGGCCGAGACGGCCCCGGCCAGCCGGGTGATGGACGACGCCAGCGCGCCCTCGCCCTCGGAGAGCCCCAGGCCGATGTCGCCGCCCACGCCCTGCAGCGCCTGGGCGGAGGTGTTCTGCGCCAGGTAGCTGAGCAGGTTGATGGGGAACCCGGACGAGATGAACTGGTTGCCCCAGGTGCTGAAGTAGCTGAACCAACCGGCATTGGGGTCGAACGGCGTGACGCCCAGCTGGTCGATGACGTTCCCGGTGCTCGCGGCCGGCGCCAGGGCGGCGTTGGCGGCCACCACGTTGGCCTGCTTCGCCGAGGCGGACGGGTCGGCGATGGCGAGCGGCGAGTTGAACTGGGACAGCTGGCCCGTGGCCTGCGACGAGGCCGCCTGATACCGGGCCAGGGCCGCCGAGTTGTTGGCCCACATGGTCTGGTATTCGTCTTGGGTCACGGCGATCGCGGCCGTGTTCTGGCCGAACCGGTTGGTGGCCAGCAATTGCGCCAGGCGGGTCCGGTTGGCGGCCACCACGGCGGGCAGCACCACGGCCGCGCGGACGGCGGTGAACGCGGCCGCGGCCGACTCCGCCGACGTGGCCATCTGGTGGGCCTGCTCCGCGGTGGTACGCAGCCAGATGAGGTAGGGCTGCACGGCCTGCAGCATCGCCATCGAGGACGGCCCGTCCCACGATTCGATCAACGACGACAACACGGACGCATACACCGCGACCGAGTTCTCCAGCTCGACGCCCAGACTCTGCCACGCGCCGGCAGCCTCGATCAGCGACCCTGCTCCGGGACCGGAGTGGATCAGGGTCGAGGTGACCTCAGGTGGCGCGAATAAGTCCATCACATCTCACATTGTCTACGCCGAGTACGCGGCCGGAAAATTTCGCTGACTAAGTTGCAAAGAGACCGGAAACATTACGCTCCCCCCAGGGTGCCGCCCGAATCCTTCCCCGTCGAGTACCGGATGTGACGAACGATATACCCGTGACGTTAGGGTAACCAAAGTTTTTGCCGGTGTCGGCCCTTTCAGGGCAGGTGGCGGCGGTTTTCTCAGACGGTCACCGATCCGCCGCGCGGCACCTCGATGATCCGGTCGGCCAGGTCCCGGCGCTGCATCTCCCGCGTGAAGTCGGCCAGCGGTGACGCGAAGACGCCATAGTCGTCGAAGTGCACCGGGATGGCCTTCGGCAGCCTGAGCAGGGCGACCAGTCCCGCGCCCTGACGACCGTCCATGGTTACCGTCAGGCCAAACGGAAGCCGCGGGCCGGCCGGCAGGCGGGTGCCGCCCAGGTGCAGGACGCCGGCGTCGATGCGGTCGAACCGGGCCGGGATCTCGTTGAGTTCCTCGATGAGCAGGGTGTCGCCGGAGATGTAGAGCCGGCGCGGCGGCGACCCGTCGGCCCCGGCGAATTCCACCATGGTGCCCATCACCGGCGGCAGCAGCCGCTGCGTCCAGCCCGGACCATGCCGCCCCGGCAGCGACGTCATGGTGACGGTGGTGTCGCCCTTGGTGATGCTGTGCCGCCCCCAGGTGTCGAGCCCCCGCGCGTTGTCGAAGCCGCGGCGGTGCAGCCGCGTGGCGGCGTGCGGGGTCGTGACGACGGGCAGGGCGTGGTCGAGGCCGCGCTGCGACACCCGGTCCCAGTGGTCGCCATGCATGTGGGAGAGCACGATCGCGTCCACCGGCGGGAGCTCGTCGATGCGCAGCGCCGGTTCCTTCAGGCGCCTGGACACCAGCCCGTGGCCGAGGTAGGCGTGTTGCCCGCGATGCAGAAAGTTGGGGTCGGTCAGCAGCGTCAGGCCGGCCGCGGCGATCAGCGTGGTGGCGTTGCCCACGAACGTAACGGTGATGTCCATCCCCGCGGGCTACCCCATCGCGGGCGGCTCACGCTAGAGGCCTGGCAGGCAGATGGGCGCCCCGTAGCAGGGCGGCGGGCCCAGCGGCCGGCGGGGGGCGTCGCCCTCCCACACGAATTGGCCGACGTTGCCCATGCCCCCGACCGGGACCCAGTACCAGTGGTGGCAGACACCCATGTCCCACCGGACATCCGGCATGGGCAAGGGCTGCCCCGGGCACCAGTCGTGCGGGACGGTGAAGTTGTCCAGGGGCAATGGGCCGATGACTTGCGGGGCGGGACCGGGCTGCGCCTGGGCGGCGCCCGCCGCCAGCCCCAAACCGGCTACCGCCACGCCGCCGCACAGCAGCGCCCCGGTGATGACCTTCCTGACCGTGTGATTGTTCGACATTGCCTCGCGCCTTTCCTCGACGCTGTGATGCTGAGGCTCAGTATCCGCTCGCGCCGCTCGGATCAGCAGACAATGAACGGATCGCTACCGATCCCAGGAACTGGACGCTGATTACGGCGTCCCCGAACACATGAACGGGAAACCGCACCATGGCTTCTGCGTCGCGTCGGGCGGCGGTGCGTCGGGGCCGTCCCACGTGGTGGGCCCGACGTTTCCGTGCCCGTAGTAGACGCTCCACCAGGTGTGGCAGACGTTCCTGTCCCAGTTGACCCCCGCGCCCGAGAATGGGCAGCCCGGACCGGGGCCTTGGGGGTGTCCGTCTTGTTGTCCGGGGCAACATGTCCACGGCCCCATATACGAATCGGCCTGGGCGGTAGGGGCGCCCGCGCCCAACAGGGCCGCGGCGATGCCACCCGACAGCAGCATTGAACCGAGCATCCTCTTTGTGGTGCGGTAGTGCGACACGCCCTCGCTCCCATTCCTTGACGACCCTGACGATCAGTATCGGACCGCACTGATTCCGTCGTATGGGTAATACGCGAAGTATTGGATGCGGCCCGGGCTGCTACCGATCCCAATAAGCCGGTGCCGACCGTCGTCGGAAATTCAGCCCATGTCGATCCAGGTGGTCAGCACTGCACTAGAGCCTCGGCGCCGGGTTGAAAACGCTATGCGACCGCGAAGACACGCCATTCGCCAGGCACGCCCTTGAGCTCGTACGCGCCGCGTTCCTCGAACTCAAGTCCCGACCCGATCACAAGGTCACGCAGCGTACTGGACACCAGCACCTCGTTCGGCCCGGCCAGCGCGCTCACCCGCGCGCCGATGTGCACGCCGATACCGCCGATGTCGTCGCCCCGAATTTCGCACTCGCCGGTGTGCAACCCCGCGCGCACCTCGATGCCCAATGCCTGCACCGCTTCGCGGATCGCCATGGCGCAGCGGATCGCTCGCTGTGGACCGTCGAACATCGCGAGGAAACCGTCACCCGACGTATTCACCTCGCGACCCCGAAAGCGCGCAAGTTGCGATCGGACGACGGCGTCGTGCGCATCGAGCAACGCATGCCAGTCACGGTCTCCCATTTCGGCGGCCCGGCGTGTCGAGTCCACGATGTCAGTGAAAAGTACGGTGGCGAGCACCCGGTCGTCGGCCACGTCGGGCTGTTGCCCCGTGAGAAACTCGGCAATCTCCTGGAAGGACTCGCGCCATGGATCGACGAAGTGATACATGTTGCGGCCTGGCAGCGCAACGTATTTCGCGCCGGGTATGTGGTCGGCGACATCCTTACCCCACTCAGCCGGGATCATCACATCGTCGGTGTGTTGGAGGACGAGGGTTGGCACGTGGACTGTTGGAAGGATTGCCCGCAAGTCCATTTCGGCCACGAGAGGAAGCATGTAAGCAGCAGTTCGTGGGCTTGCCGATAGACGTTCGAACCGAGCCCACGTAGCCCGGATCTCCTCGTTCCATGGCATGTCCGGATTGAGGAGGTGGTGGAGTTCTCCGCTGCCCCACAAGGCGAGCGACCAGGCGAGCGCTTCCTCCGGGGTGGGAGGCCCACGTCGTTCGTTGAGCGGATGCGCGTAGCCCTGAAGCGCGACGAGCGCGGTAGTGCGGGACGGATATGTTGCCGCGAACACCAGCGCTCCCGTCCCCAACGCGCCACAGCTCGCGACGAGGACCGCTTCATCACTTCCGAGTTCGTCGAGCACCGCAGTGATGCTGTCCGCCCATTGCTCCATGGTCGGCAGTGCGCCCGGCGCGACGGGATCAGACGCCCCGGTGCCGGGCTGGTCGAAGAAGATCAGCCGACCGAGCGAAGTCATCGCTTCGACCCACCCCTGCATGGACTGCAGCTCCGAAACGACCTCACAGTTTGTGAACCAGTTCGGGACGAACACGATGTCCCGAGCGCCCGCGCCGGCCGTGCGAAAGGCGACATGCAAGTCCCCGTTCAGGGCATAGCGCGTCTCCGAGAACATTGCCGAAGTGTAAGCCGCGCAACGGTGGGATCACGGCCGCGAGAGCGAGTTCAACCAATCGCTCATGCGTGCGGCAGCAGCGCTCGAGTTCGGAGCAACGCGCGGGCGGCCTCCGAGAAAAGGGGTCAGTCCAGCGTCCGCCGGCTGACGAACTCGCGGCGCTGTCCCGTCAGCGGATCGTCGAACTCGATGCGCTGCGCCAACAACCGCAGCGGCGTGCGGAAGTCGTCGGCCGGCACGTCGATGACGTCGGGATACAACGGGTCACCCTCGATCGGCACCCCCAGCGCGGCCATGTGCACGCGCAGCTGATGGGTGCGCCCGGTGCGCGGGGTCAGCCGGTACAGGCCGTCCGGGGCGACGAGTTCCACCAGCGTCTCCGCGTTCGGCACACCCGGCTCGGTGGCGGCCTGTAACACCCCGCGCCGCTTGACGATTCGGCTGCGCACCACCCGCGGCAACGCCAGAGCCGGATCGACGGCGGCGCGGGCCAGGTACGTCTTGCGCACCAACCCCCGCGCGAACAGCGTCTGATAGGCGCCGCGCACCTCGCGGCGGGCCGTGAACAGCAGCACCCCGGCGGTCAGCCGGTCGAGCCGGTGGGCCGGGCTCAGCTGCGGCAGGCCCAGTTCCAGGCGCAGCCGCACCAGCGCCGTCTGCGCGACATGCCGGCCGCGGGGCATGGTGGCCAGGAAGTGCGGCTTGTCGACGACCACGATGTCGTCATCGCGATGAAGGACCGGGATGTCGAACGGGACGGGCACCTCGTCGGGCAGCTCGCGGTAGAGGTAGACGCTGGCGCCCGCGGGCAGCACCGTGGCCTCGTCGATCACCGCGCCGCCGGCGTCGACCACCTCTCCCGCAAGGACTTTCGAACGGGCGGCCGCGCCGAACCGGGCGGTCAGCTCGGCCAGCACCGGCCCGCCGCGCAGCCGCACCCGTGCCGGGCCCAGCCCGTCCCGCACGGGAAGTGGCGCGGGCCTCAATGCCGGCTCAATTCAGGGGTACCGGCTCGAGGATCTCGGCGCGCGCCTCCGGGGCGCTCGCCCGCAACTCGTCCGCCGACACGTCGTCGGGCTGGGCCTGCGACAGGATCTCGGCCTCCACCCGCGCGGAGTAGTTCGCAACCTCGCGCTCGACGTCCGCCGCCGACCACCCCAGCACGGGCGCGACCACGTCGGCGACCTCGCGGGCGCAGTCGACGCCGCGGTGCGAGTACTCGATCGAGATGCGCATCCGGCGGGCCAGGATGTCCTCCAGGTGCAGCGCCCCCTCGGCGGTGACGGCGTACAGCGCCTCCACCTTGAGGTAGCCCGGCGCCTCCTTGATCGGGCTGAGCAGGTCGGCGTTGCCGGCGGCCAGGCCCAGCACGTCGCCGATCAGCGAACCGTAGCGGTCCAGCAGGTGCCGCACCCGGTACGGATGCAAACCCTGCAGCGCCGCAACGTGTTCGGCCTGATTGACCAGCGCGAAGTAGCCGTCGGCGCCCAGCAGGCTGACCTTCTCGGTGATCGAGGGCGCAACGCGGGCGGGGATGAACTCGGCCGCGGCGTCGATCGCGTCGGCGGCCATCACCCGATAGGTGGTGTACTTGCCGCCGGCGATGGCGACCAGGCCGGGCGCGGGCACCGCGACGGCGTGCTCCCGGGACAGCTTGGAGGTCTCCTCGCTCTCCCCGGCCAGCAGCGGCCGCAGGCCCGCGTACACGCCGTCGATGTCGGCGTGGGTCAGCGGGATGGCCAGCACGGCGTTGACGGTGGTGAGGATGTAGTCGATGTCGGCCTTGGTGGCCGCGGGGTGGGCCAGGTCCAGGTTCCAGTCGGTGTCGGTGGTGCCGATGATCCAGTGGCTGCCCCACGGGATGACGAACATCACCGACTTCTCGGTGCGCAGGATGATGGCGACGTCGCTGACGATGCGGTCGCGCGGCACCACCACGTGCACGCCCTTGGACGCGCGGACCTGAAATCGCCCGCGCTGCTTGGACAACGCCTGGATCTCGTCGGTCCACACCCCGGTCGCGTTGACCACGACGTGGCCACGGACTTCGGTGACGGCGCCGTCCTCGGAGTCGCGCACCCGCACGCCGGTCACCCGGTCGCCCTCGCGCAGCAGCGCGACCACCTGGGTCGAGGAGCGCACCACCGCGCCGTAGTGGGCGGCCGTGCGCGCGACGGTCAGCGTGTGCCGGGCGTCGTCGACGACGGTGTCGTAGTAGCGGATGCCGCCGATCAGCGAGCTGCGCTTCAGGCCCGGGCACAGCCGCAGCGCCCCCGCGCGCGTCAAATGCTTCTGTGCCGGAACGGATTTCGCACCGCCCAGGCTGTCGTAGAGGAAGATGCCCGCCGCGGTGTACGGGCGCTCCCACCACCGGTGGGTCAGCGGGAACAGGAACGGCAGCGGCTTGACCAGGTGCGGGGCCAGCGTGGTCAGCGACAGCTCCCGCTCGTAGAGCGCCTCGCGCACCAGCCCGAATTCCAGCTGTTCGAGGTAGCGCAGCCCGCCGTGGAACATCTTCGACGAGCGGCTGGACGTGCCCGACGCGAAATCACGGGCCTCGACCATCGCCACCTTGAGCCCGCGGGTCGCGGCGTCCAGCGCGCAACCCGAACCCACCACGCCGCCGCCGATCACGACGACGTCGAACTGCTCGGTGCCGAGCCGCTCCCAGGCCACCTCGCGATGCTGCGGTCCCAGCACGGCCGCCGGCGAGCCCAACTCGCTGGGCGCGTGGATCGGATCGGTCACGGCAGCGAACTCCTCCGGGTTACTCGTCAGTAGGACGGTGTCGAACCCAGGCTAGTCGAGATCGTCGTGGGCCATCAGGCGACGAGCGGCCTCGGTGATCGATCCGGACAACGACGGGTAAACGGCCAGCGTCTGGGCCAGCTCGTTGACGGTGATGCGGTTCTGGACGGCCACGGCGATCGGCAGGATCAGCTCGGAGGCGATCGGCGCCACCACCACACCGCCGATCACCACGCCGGTGGACTTGCGGCAGAACACCTTCACGAAACCCTGTCGCAGGCCGGACATCTTGGCCCGGGCGTTGGTGCGCAGCGGCAGCGTGATCGTGCGGGCCGACACCGAGCCGTCGTCGATCATGGTTTGCGGCACGCCGACGGCCGCGATCTCGGGCCGGGTGAACACCGTCGCCGCCACCGTGCGCAACCGGATCGGGCTGACGCCCTCGCCCAGCGCGTGGTACATCGCGATCCGGCCCTGCATGGCGGCCACCGAGGCGAGCGGCAGCAACCCGGTGCAGTCGCCGGCCGCGTAGATGCCGGCCACCGAGGTCCGCGACACCCGGTCCACGGTCAGGTAGCCGCCGCGGCCCAGCTCGATGCCCACCCGGTCCAGGCCGAGGCCGCCGGTGTTGGGCACCGAGCCGATGGTCATCAGGGCATGGCTGCCCTCGACGGTGCGCCCGTCGGCCAGGGTGACCAGCACGCCGTCTCCCGCGCGGGTGACCGACTGGGCGCGGGCGTTCTTGACCAGCTGGACGCCGCGCTCGGAGAACGCCTCCTCCAGGACCGCGGCGGCGTCGGCGTCCTCGTAGGGCAGCACCCGGTCCCGGCTGGCGACCACCGTCACCGGCACGCCCAGCTCGGTGTAGGCGTGCACGAACTCGGCGCCGGTGACGCCCGACCCCACCACGATGAGGTGTTCGGGCAGGGCCTCGAGGTTGTAGAGCTGCCGCCAGGTCAGGATGCGCTCGCCGTCGGGCTGGGCCGACGGCAGGATCCGCGGGCTCGCGCCGGTCGCGATCAGCACTACATCGGCCTCGTACTCGCTGGTGGTGCCGTCCGGGGCGGTGGCCTTGAGGCGGTGGCACGCCAGCCCGGGCGTGGGGTCGATCAGCTCGCCGCGCCCGGCGACCACGTGCACGCCCATGCCGAGGAGTTGTTCGGTGATGTCGGCCGATTGCTCGGTGGCGAGTTGCTTGACCCGGGCGTGAATGCGCGGCAGCGAGATCTTGGCGTCGTCGATGTCGATGTCGAAACCGAGTCGCGGCGCGCGGCGCAACTCGGTGCGCAGCCAGGTTGAGGCGATGAACGTCTTGGACGGCACGCAGTCGTCCAGCACGGCAGCGCCGCCGATGCCGTCGGAGTCGATCACGGTGACGTGGGTGGTGTCGGGGTGGGAGGTGGCGGCCACCAGCGCGGCTTCGTAACCGGCCGGGCCGCCACCGAGGATCACGATGCGGGTCACCACAGCCCCAACCTAGCGGGGCGGGCCGGCACCCCGCAGCGCGGCGACGATGCACGCCGCGACGCGGCGTGAGGAGGAGGCGCGCCATCGAGACAGCGCGGCGGCGACCCTCGTGACAAGACCGCCCGTGCGCGTGACGTCTAAGATTTCCCCGTGCCGATCTACGCCGCCTACGGGTCGAACATGGATCCTGAGCAGATGCTCAAGCGGGCACCCCATTCGCCGATGGCCGGAACCGGCTGGTTGCACGGCTGGCGGCTGACGTTCGGCGGCGAGGACATCGGGTGGGAAGGCGCGCTGGCCACCATCGTCGAGGATCCGACGTCCAAGGTGTTCGTCGTCCTCTACGACATGACCCCGGCCGACGAGAACAACCTCGACCGGTGGGAGGGCTCGGAATTCGGCGTGCACAAGAAGATCCGCTGCCGGGTGGAACGCATCTCGTCGGACACCAGCACGGACCCCGTGCTGGCGTGGCTGTATGTGCTCGACGCCTGGGAGGGCGGCCTGCCGTCGGCCCGATATCTTGGTGTGATGGCCGATGCGGCCGAAATCGCCGGAGCGCCAGCCGATTACGTTCACAACCTACGGACCAGGCCGGCCCACAACATCGGCCCGGGCACCGGCTCGTAGGGCCCGTGTCGATCCTGTCCACGCCGGTGGTCGCCGACGCGCTGGCGCGCGCGTTCGCCGCCGTCGTCAACCCGGCCCCCAAGGCCGCCGTGCGCTTCCCCGAGATTCCCGGCGAGACCTCGCAAGTCACCATCCCCACCCGGCACGGCCCGGTGCCGGCGACCGTCTACCACCCGACGGCCGACACGACGAACCCCCCGGTGTACGTCAACGTGCACGGCGGCGGCTTCGTGATCGGGCATCCACAACAAGACGACCCGTGGTGCCGCTACCTGGCGGCCCACGCGGGCGCGGTGGTGGTCAACCCGGACTACGTGTTGGCGCCGCGGCACCGCTTCCCCGCGGCACCGCTTCAGGTCTACGACATCGTGCGCTGGGCGGCCGCCCCGGACCGGGACTGGGACGGCACGCGGCTGTGCGTGGGCGGCCAGAGCGCGGGCGGCAACCTCAGCGCGGCGGCGGCGCGGCTGGCGCTGGAGAACGACGGCCCGCGAATCGCCCTGCAGGTGTTGCACTATGCGCCGCTTGACCTCGTGACGCCCACCCGCGACAAGCCGTCCGCGATCGGCCACCGGGCGATCATGAAACCGTGGATGGGCGAGGTCTTCGACACAGCCTACGTGCCCGACCCGGCGCTGCGCCGCGACCGGCTGGCCTCACCGGCGTGGGGCTCCAACGCCGACGGGATCGCCGGCATCGCGCCCGCGCTGGTCGTGACGGCCGAACACGACCGGCTGCGCGACGAAGCCCGCCGATACGCGGAGCGGCTCGACGCCGTCGGGTCGCTGGCGGA
The DNA here is from genome assembly GCF_001666915.1 of Mycobacterium sp. E3339. Classification (NCBI taxonomy): domain Bacteria; kingdom Bacillati; phylum Actinomycetota; class Actinomycetes; order Mycobacteriales; family Mycobacteriaceae; genus Mycobacterium; species Mycobacterium sp. E3339. The sequence goes on from NZ_LZIZ01000012.1 coordinate 22,099, forward strand.
GTACTACGAGGTGGCCGGGGTCGACCACGGCTACAACATCATGAGCGGGGCGGCCGACGTCACGCGGCGAAGCTACGCCCGGATCGTCGAGCACGTCGCGCGTGCGACGGGCTAGGTGTACTGCCCAGGCAGCTAGGGCGACGGGAACGCCGCCGACTGCTCGACGATGTTGACCATCACGCGCAGGCCGATCGCCAGCGCCCGCTCGTCCAGGTCGAACGTCGGCTGGTGCAGATCCAGCTGCGGCCCCCGGCCCGACCAGACGCCCAGCCGGGCCATCGCGCCGGGAATCTCCTCGAGATACCAGGAGAAATCCTCGCCGCCGCCGGACTGGCGGGTGTCGGCCAGCGCGTCCGGGCCGATGGCCTCGATCGCGTGGGTGAGGATGCGCGTCGAGACGTCCTCGTTGACCACCGGCGGCACGCCGCGCCGGTATTGCAGCGTGTGCTCGATGCCCAGCGGCGCGAGCAGCGCCGACACCGTGTCGCGGATGATCTCCTCGAGGCCCACCCAGGTCTGCCGGCTCGCGGTGCGGACCGTGCCGCCCAGCACCCCGGTCTGCGGAATGGCGTTGGCGGCCACTCCCGCGTTGACCGCCCCCCACACCAGCACCGTCCCGTTGCGCGGGTCGATGCGCCGGGACAGCACGCCGGGCAGCCCGGTGATCAGCGTGCCCAGCCCGTAGACCAGGTCGGCGGTCAGGTGGGGGCGCGAGGTGTGCCCGCCCGGGGAATGCAGCGTGATCTCGATCTGGTCGGCCGCCGACGTGATGGGGCCGTGCCGCACGGCGATCTGGCCGACCTCGAGCCGCGGGTCGCAGTGCAGGGCGAAGATCCGCGACACCCCGGTGATCGCCCCGGCGGCGATCGCGTCGATGGCGCCGCCGGGCATCAGCTCCTCGGCTGCCTGGAAGATCAGCCGCACCCCGACCGGCAGTTCGGGCACCGACGCCAGGGTCAGCGCGGTGCCGAGCAGGATGGCGGTGTGGGCGTCGTGGCCGCAGGCGTGCGCGACGTTGGGCATTGTGGAGGTGTAGGGGGCGCCGGTCCGCTCGGCCATCGGCAGCGCGTCCATGTCGGCCCGCAGCGCGATCCTCGGCCCGTGGTCGGGGCCGAGATCGCAGACCAGCCCGGTGCCGCCGGGCAGCACCTTCGGGTTGAGCCCGGCGTCGGCCAAGCGCTCGGCCACGAACTGGGTGGTGGCGTACTCCTGCCGGCCCAGCTCGGGGTAGCGGTGGATGTGCCGGCGCCATTCCACCAGGTCGTCGTGGTGGGCGGCCAGCCAGGTGGTGGCGGCGTCGGCGAGGCTCATGCGCTCGCCCGCCGTTCGTGCGCGGCCAGCACCCGGTCGCGCTCGGCCGGCGTCTGGGCCAGCTGAACCACCGTGCGGGCCAGCATGATCGCGCCCTCGACGACGGCGCGGTCGGCGCTGGGACCGGCGGCCGCGGTGGCGAACGCGCGCTGGTGAACCATGGCGCCGCCCGCGTCGACCCCGACCACCGGGTGAATGCCCGGCAGCACCTGGGTCACGTTGCCCATGTCGGTGCTGCCCATCGGCAGCGCCGCCTCGAACTCGCGGGCCACCGGCTCGCGCCCGAGCCGGCGCATCTCCTCGCGGAAGACGTCGGCCAGCCATTCGTCGGGCTTGAGTTCGTCGTATGCCGGTGCCGGACTGTCGATTTCGTATTCGCAGCCGGTGGCCAGCGCGCCCGCCGAAAAGCACGCGTACATCCTGCCCTCCAGCTGTCGCAGCGAATCCGATTCGACCGCCCGCATCGCATATTGCAGCGTGGCATGCCCGGGAATGACGTTGACGGCCTGCCCGCCGTCGGTGACGATCCCGTGCACCATCTGGCCCGGGGCCAGTTGCTGACGCAACAACCCGACCGCCACCTGCGCGACGGTGACGGCGTCGGCGGCGTTGACGCCCAGATGCGGCGCGACGGCGGCGTGGGATTCCTTGCCGCGGTAGTTCACCGTCGCCTCCGACAGCGCCAGCGAGCGGGCGGCGGCGATGTCGGCGGGCCCGGGATGCAGCATCACCGCCGCCGCGACGTCGTCGAACACCCCGGCGCTCAGCAGCAGTGCCTTGCCGCCGCCCGCCTCCTCGGCGGGGGTGCCGATGAGCGCGACCCGCAGCCCCAGGTCATCGGCCACCTCGGCCAGCGCCAGCGCGGTGCCCACGGCCGACGCCGCGATGATGTTGTGGCCGCAGGCGTGCCCGATCTCGGGCAGCGCGTCGTACTCGGCGCACACCCCGATGGTCAGCGTGCCGCTGCCGAAGTCGGCGCGGAAGGCGGTGTCCAGGCCGCCGGCGGCCGCGGTGATCTCGAAGCCGCGTTCGGCGACCAGCGCCTGGGCCTTCGCGCAGCTGCGATGCTCGGCGAACGCCAGCTCGGGCTCGGCATGAATGGCGTGGGACAGCTCAACGAGTTCGGAGCCTCGTCGCCGCACGACATCCTCGACGGCGTCCAATGCGGTGGTGGGCATTCTGGCAGTATCCCACCGCGACCTTTGGGCCTGGGCTATACCAGTCCGGCGATGAATCCCGCCGCCTGTCCGGGGTAGGGCGGCACACCGTAATCGTGGTGGGCATCCCGGTCGCGACCCCCGACGACGCACACCGGGTCGCCGGGGCTGCAGATGTCGATGGCGCGGCCGGCGAACTGGCCCGCCGTGGACAGGGGCGTGTTGAAGCGGTTGCCGGGGTTGCCGAACACCGCGACGGCCGCGACCTTGCCGGCCAGGCCGGGGTCCAGCGCGGGAGCGGAGCCGAAGTTGCCGATGCGCTCGCCCAGCGGCGGCACCCCGGCCAGC
>NZ_LZIZ01000013.1:0-975 GCF_001666915.1 Mycobacterium sp. E3339
GGCGCAGGCCGAGCAGGCGGCGGTGCAGGCCAGCTCGGCGGCGGCGGCTTATGAGTCGGTGTTTTCCTCGGTGGTGCCCCCGCCGGTGATCGCGGCTAACCGGGCGTTGGTGCAGCAGTTGCAGGCCACCAATGTGATCGGGCAGAACACCGGGGCGATCGCGCAGTTGGAGGCCCAGTACGGCGAGTTTTGGGCTCAAGATGCCGGGGCGATGGCCACCTACACCGCGCAGTCGACGGCGACGACCAAGGGCCTGACGCAGTTCGCGCCGGCGCCGAAGGTGACCAACGATGCGGGCACGGCCAGCCAGTCGGGCACGGTGGCCAACGCGGCGGCCAACACCACCGCGGGTAATACCGCCAACGTGGTGCAGAAGGCGGCCACCACGGCCACCACGAGCACGACCCAGCAGGCCGCCCAGGCTGCGGCCACCACGACCGATCCGTTCCAGGAGCTGTGGTTCCTGCTGACCGGCCAGACCACCCTGCCCACCAACCTGGGCACGGCCGTCAACGGTTACAGCCCCTTCGCGAGCCTGTTCTACAACACCGAGGGTCTGCCCTACTTCAGCATCGGTATGGGCAACAACTTTGTGCAGATCGCCAAGTCGGTCGGGGCGATCGGTGGTGCGGCCCCCGCGGCGGCCAAGGCGCTGCCCGGCCTGGGTGGGCTCGGTGGTCTGCTCGGTGGCGGTGCGGGTGCGGTGCACCCGGCGGCGGCCATCGGCGGGGCCGGCTCGATCGGTGGGAAGTTGTCGGTGCCGGTGGCCTGGAACAGCGCCCCGGCCGTGCCGGCGATGGGCCACACCGCGGTCCCGGTCAGCGCGATCAGCGCCGCACCCGAGGCCGCCGGGGGACCGGGCAACCTGCTCGGCGGCATGCCCCTGGCCGGCGTCGGCAGCGGCACCCACGCCGGTGCCGGCCCCCGATACGGATTCCGCCCCACCGTCATGGCCCGACCCCCCTTCGCCGGATA
>NZ_LZIZ01000014.1:0-11440 GCF_001666915.1 Mycobacterium sp. E3339
GCTGACCTTGGCGGCCGGGATCTCCCTGTGCGACAACGTCATTTTCTCGGCCATCCGGGCCTGCACGCCGCGGACCGGGCGAACGTCGGCGCCGTTCTGGCCGGCCGCCGCCAACACTTCCGCCCGGGTGATGATGCCGTCGGGGTCGCGCTGCACCGAGCTCAGGTCGACCTTCAGCTCCTTGGCCAGTTTGCGCACCGGAGGGGCGGCCAGCGGGCGGCTGCGTCGGCTGGCGTCGACGCCGGCGTCGGCGCCGTAGCCCACCAGCGTGGGTACCGCTCCACCAGGGGCGTCGCCGTTCACCGGTGCGGTGTCGATGCGGACCAGCACCGCCCCCACGGCGAGCACATCGCCTTCCCCGCCGTGGGTTTCGACGATTCGGCCCGCGTACGGGCTGGGCAGTTCCACCTCCGCCTTCGCCGTCTCCACCGAACACAACACCTGGTTGAGCTCGACGTCGTCGCCTGCGGCGACGTTCCAGCGGGTCACCGTCACTTCCTGCAATCCCTCACCGAGATCCGGGACGCGGAACGCCTTGACCCGCTCGTCGGCGCTCATGGCTGCCCCAGCGAACGCTCGACGCAGTCCAGCAGCCGGTCGGGGCCGGGTAGCCACAGTCGCTCCAGCCGGGCGGGCGGGTACGGGGTGTCGAATCCGCAGGCGCGCAGGACCGGCGCCTCCAGCTCGTAGAACATCTCCTCCTGGATCCGGGCGGCCAACCCCGCGCCATATCCCAGGCTGCGCGGACCCTCGTGCATCACCACGCAACGCCCCGTCCGGCGAATCGACGCCGCCACGGTCTCGAAATCCAACGGCACCAGTGACCGCAGGTCGACGACCTCCAGGCTCCAACCGCGTTGCCGCTGAGCCTCTTCCGCGGCGCCGACCGCGGTGCTGACCAGGCTGCCGTAGGTGACCACGGTGACATCGGAGCCGGCGCGGCGCACCATCGCCCGCCCGATCGGCGGTTCGGGCCGCTCGGTATCCACCGACCCGCGGACCTGATAGCGCCGCTTCGGCTCGAGGAACATCACCGGGTCCGGACAGGCGATCGCGTGGCGAAGCAACCAGTACGCGTCGGACGGGCAGGACGGAACCACCACCTTCAGGCCGGCGGTATGGGCCCAATACGATTCGGTCGAGTCCGAATGATGTTCGGCCGCACCGATTCCGCCGAAGGACGGGATGCGCACGGTCACCGGCATGTTGATCTCGCCGCGGGTGCGGGTGCGGTACTTCGCCAGATGGCTGACCACCTGATCGAACGCCGGGTAGGAAAACCCGTCGAACTGAATCTCGGGCACCGGCACGAATCCGCGCAGCGCCAGTCCTACCGCGATACCGATGATGGCGGATTCGGCCAGCGGCGTGTCGAAGCAGCGCTGCTCGCCGAATGTTCCGGCCAGCCCCTCGGTCACCCGGAACACCCCGCCCTCGACCGACACGTCCTCGCCGAACACCAGCACCCGCTCGTCGGCGGCCATCGCGTCGTGCAGGGCCCGGTTGAGCGCCTGCACCATGGTCATCACTTGCGCGCCGAGAGCGGTGTGCTGCGTTGCGGCCGTGCGGGTTTCGTCGGGGGTGACCGGACGATCGGCGAGCTGAGTCATTCACGCCTCCCCGTCGTTGCGGTCGAGCTCGGCCCGCAACTGCTGGCGCTGCGCCTGCAATCCCGGCGTCATCTCGGCGTACACCGTGGTGAACACCTCGTCGATGTCGAAATCGGGCGCGCCGAACACCGCGTCGCGCAATTCGGCGCGCATGCGCTTCGCACGGGCGGCCACCCGGTCCTCCAACCGCGTCGACCAAATGCCCTGTCCCTGAAGGTAGGTGCGGTAGCGCGGGATCGGGTCGAGCGCCGTCCAGCGGTCCACTTCCTCCTGGGTCCGGTAGCGGCTCGGATCGTCGGACGTGGTGTGCGGGCCGAGCCGGTAGGTGACCGCCTCGATCAGCGTCGGGCCACCGCCGGCCCGGGCGCGCGCGGTGGCCTCCGCCATCACCGCGTAGCAGGCCAGCACGTCGTTGCCGTCCACCCGGATCCCCGGCATCCCGTAGCCGATGGCCTTGTGCGCGATGGACGGTGCCGCGGTCTGCTTGTGCAGCGGAACGGAAATCGCCCACTGATTGTTCTGCACGAAGAACACGCACGGCGCGCTGAAGACGGCCGCGAAGTTCAGCGCCTCGTGCACGTCGCCGACGCTGGTGGCGCCGTCACCGAGGAAGGCCACCGTCACCGAATCCTCGCCGAGACGTTGCGCCGCCATCGCCGCGCCGACCGCGTGCAGGGTCTGGGTGCCGATCGGGATCGACGTCGGGGCGCAGCACTTTTTGGTGAATTCCAGTCCGCCATGCCAGGTTCCGCGCCACACCGCGCCGACGTGCCCGGGCGGGATGCCGCGCACCAGATACGCACCCAGCTCCCGGTATTGGGGAAACAGCCAGTCCGTCTTGCGCAAGCACGCCGTCGCCCCCACCTGCGCGGCCTCCTGGCCGCGGCACGACGCGAACAGCGCCAACTCCCCCTGGCGCTTGAGGTTGATGAACTCGGTGTCCAGCTCGCGGGTGACCATCATCATCTCGTAGAGCCAGCACAGTGTCTCCGCGGGAAGGTCACGGCCGTAGCGGAGTTCGGGCGTCGGTGTGCCGTCCGCGGCGACGAGTTGCACCGGCTCGAGGTCGACGGTCATCGGCAGTTGAGGCACCGTCGCCATACCGTCTCCCTACTTCGGTGCCGCAGGGCCACAGCCAAAGCTCAGCCGGGACCCACCGCGAGCCGAAGTCGATCGCCAGCTACCCGAAAGGCCTCGCTCGCCGCGACACTGGCGTACCCACCATTATGCGCTCAAAAGAGAAGAGACCGCGGTGATCGCGACCGTGTCGCGGCCACCGACAACGCGGTTGCGTGCGAGGGTTCGACCGTCACCCGGCGCCGGACTGCCCCGCCCTGCGCACCAGCATTTCCGCGTGCTTGAGCACCGGCGAGTCGACCATTTGTCCCTCGAAGGCGAAAACACCGCGCTCGGTGCGCGCCGCCTCCAATACCCTTCGCGCCCAGTCGACTTTCTCCTCGCTGGGCCGGTAGGCCTCGCGCACGACGGCGATCTGGGTCGGGTGGATGCACACGGTCCCGTGGAAACCCACCGCGACGGCGTCCGCGGCTTCGGCCCGCAAGCCTTCGACGTCGCGGATATCCAGATGCACCGCATCGAGCGCGGCCCGGCCGAAGGTGGACGCCGCCAGCAGGACCGTCGACCGGACATGGCGGGCGAAGTCGCGGTAGGTGCCGTCGGCCAGGCGGCTGGAACTACCGCCGAGGGCCGCGACGAGGTCCTCGGCGCCCCACATCATTGCGACGGTGCCCTCCGCGGCGGCGATCTCGGTGGCGAACACCGCCCCGCGGGGCGTCTCGATCAGCGCGATGACGTCGCGGGGCGCCAGCGCGGACACCTGGGCGGCCGACTCGGTCTTCGACAGCATCACCGTGGTGTAGGGCGTCTCGGCCAGGGCGTCCAGGTCGCGGGCGTGCTCCTCGGTGCCGGCCGCGTTGACGCGCACCACGGTGCGCTCGGGATCCAACGGGGTCTCGGCCAGCGCCTTGCGCGCGGCGGCCTTGTCCGACTGGGCCACGCCGTCCTCGAGGTCGAGGATCACCACGTCGGCCGCGGCCGCGGCTTTGGCGAAGCGCTCGGGGCGGTCGGCCGGGCAGAACAGCCAGCCCGGACCGGCGGCTTGCAGTTTCATCGGGACTCCTCGCCGTCCGGCCGCTTCTGCACCAGCGTGGTCCGCACCGCCCGCGCGACGACGTCGCCGTGCTGATTGCGTCCGGTGTGCTCGAGGGTGACGATCCCTTCGCCCGGCCGGCTCTTCGACTCGCGCTTGCCGGTGCACACGGTCTCCGCGTACAGGGTGTCGCCGTGGAAGACGGGCTTGGGGAACGACACCTCGGAGAAGCCGAGGTTGGCCACGATGGTGCCCAGCGTCAGCTGCGATACCGACAACCCGACCAGGGTGGACAGCGTGAACATCGAATTCACCAACCGCTCGCCCCGAAAGCCCGGTTGCTCGGCGGCCCACGCCGCGTCGAGGTGCAGCGACTGGGTGTTCATCGTCAGCGTGGTGAACAAGACGTTGTCGGCCTCGGTGATGGTGCGGCCGGGCCGGTGCAGGTACGTCGTGCCGGTCTCGAATTCCTCGAACCACAGGCCCCGCTGGACGATTGACTTGTCGGTCACGACAGCCCCAGCGACCGCGCGATGAGCATCAACTGCACCTCGGTGGTCCCCTCACCGATCTCGAGGATCTTGCTGTCGCGGTAGTGCCGCGCCACCGGGTACTCGTTCATGAACCCGTACCCGCCGTGAATCTGGGTGGCGTCGCGCGCGTTGTCCATGGCGGCTTCCGACGCGATCATCTTCGCGATGGCTGCCTCCTTCTTGAAGGGCTTGCCGGCCAACATCTTTGCGGCCGCGTCGTAGTAGGCCGTACGCGCGACATGCGCGCGCGCTTCCATCCGCGCGATCTTGAAGCTGATCGCCTGATAGGAGCCTATCGGCTGCCCGAAGGACTGGCGTTCCTTCGCGTACTTGACGCTCTCGTCGACGCAACCCTGGGCCGCCCCGGTCGCCAGCGCGGCGATCGCGATGCGGCCCTCGTCCAGGATGGACAAGAAGTTCGCATAACCCGTGCCGCGGGCGCCCAGCAGGTTCTCCTCCGGGACGCGGGCGTCCGCGAAGCTCAGCGGGTGCGTGTCCGAGGCGTTCCATCCGACCTTGCTGTAGAACGGTTCGACGGTGAATCCCGGTGTGCCGTTGGGCACCATGATCGTCGAGATCTCCTTTTTCCCATCGGCGATGCTGCCCGTGACCGCGGTGACCGTGACCAGCTTGGTGATGTCGGTGCCGGAGTTGGTGATGAACTGCTTGCTGCCGTTGATCACCCACTCGCCATCGTCGAGCCGGGCCGTCGTTCGGGTGGCGCCCGCGTCGGAACCGGCGCCCGGCTCGGTCAGCCCGAACGCGGCCAGGGCGCGCCCGGCGGCGAGGTCCGGCAGCCACTTGGCCTTCTGTTCTTCGGAGCCGAAGCGGAAGATCGGCATCGCCCCGAGGCCGACGCCCGCTTCGAGGGTGATCGCCACCGACTGGTCGACCTTGCCAAGTTCCTCGAGCGCCAGCGACAGGGCGAAGTAGTCCCCACCCATCCCGCCGTACTCCTCGGGGAACGGCAGGCCGAACAGACCCATCTCCCCCATCTTGGCGACGACCTCGTACGGAAAGCTGTGCTCTTCATCGTGTTTGGCCGATACCGGCGCGACGACGGTGCGCGCGAATTCGGCGACCGTGTCACGAAGGTCCTCGTATTCCTTGGGCAGGGTTCCCGCGGTGATGGATGTGGTCATGTTTCGTCCTTACTCGAATCGACTGCTGCGTCGGGCTCTTCGGGCACCAGCCGGGCCAGCACCTGGTCGACCGTGACCTGATCGCCGACGGACACCAGGAGCTCCACTCGTCCCGAAACCGGCGCGGGGAGCGAGTGTTCCATCTTCATCGCCTCGACGACCACCACCACGTCGCCCTCGGTGACCTCGGCGCCGGAGTCGGCTTGGACGGCGATGACACTGCCGGGCATGGGGCTCAGGATTTCGGCCTGCTGCGCACCGGCGGCGCGGTGAATCTTGTGTTCCTCGGCCTCGCGCAGGTGCCACGCTCCCCGCTGGTCGGCGATCCACAGGTGGCGGTCGGCCTCGGCGAACCGGTATTCGCGGCGCATCCCGTCCAGCGTGACGTCCATCCGGGCACCGTCGACTTGCACACTGGCGGAACGGATCTCACCCGCTCCCACCTGCACCCGCGCGCCGTCCGGTGGCCCCCACACCGACACCGTGTCGCTGCGCAGCGGGGTCTGCATCTCGGTCCGGACGGGGGCCGGCGCACCCCCGACCCGCCAGCCGGTCGGAACGGCCCAGGGGTTGCCCGCGGCGTGACGGTTCAGCGCCCACTGCCGGTACAGGCCGCCGGCGGCGAGCACGTCGTCGGGCGCCGGCAGCGGCGCGAAGTCCGCCACCCGCTCGTCCAGCAGCGCCGTGTCCAGGTCACCGGCGCGCACGCGTTCGTCGGCCAGCAGGAACCGGAGGAACTCGATGTTGGTCTGCACGCCCAGGATCGCCGTCTGCGCCAGCGCCCCATCGAGTTTCGCCAGCGCCTCGTCGCGGTCGTCGCCGTAGGCGATCACCTTGCTCAGCATCGGGTCGTAGTCGCTGCCGACCACCGTGCCCGCCAGCAGCGACGAGTCGACCCGGACGCCGGCGCCGCCGGGCTCGCTCACCTGCAGCACCCGGCCGCCGGTGGGCAGGAAACCCCGCGCGGGATCCTCGGCGTACAGCCGGGCCTCGACCGCGTGGCCGCGCAATTCGATGTCGTCCTGCGCGAAGCCCAGCTTCTCCCCGGCCGCCACCCGCAGCTGCCACTCCACCAGGTCCAGCCCGGTGATCGCCTCGGTGACCGGGTGTTCCACCTGCAGGCGGGTGTTCATCTCCATGAAGAAGAACTCGTCCGGGCGATCGGCCGAGACGATGAACTCCACCGTGCCCGCGCCGACGTAGTCGACGCTGCGCGCGGTGTTGCAGGCCGCCGCCCCGATGCGGGCGCGCGTCTGCGGGTCGAGCAACGGCGAGGGCGCCTCCTCGATCACTTTTTGGTGGCGCCGCTGCAGGCTGCATTCGCGCTCGCCGAGGTGCACCACGTTGCCGTGGGTGTCGGCCAGCACCTGCACTTCGATGTGCCGGGGGCGCAACACGAATCGCTCCAGGAACAAGGTGTCGTCGCCGAACGACGAGGCCGCCTCGCGGCGCGCGCCCGACAGGGCATCGCGCAGCCGGCCCGGGTCATCCACCAGGCGCATGCCCTTGCCGCCGCCCCCCGCCGACGGCTTGATCAGCACCGGGTAACCGATCTCGTCGGCGGCCGCGACCAACTCGTCGTCGCTCAGCCCGGGCTTGGCCACACCGGGCACCACCGGCACGTCGAAGGCGGCGACCGCGTTCTTGGCGGTGATCTTGTCGCCCATCACCTGGATCGCCCGCGTCGGCGGGCCGAGGAACACCACCCCGGCGCGCTCGCAGGCGGCGGCGAATTCGGCGTTCTCGGATAGGAATCCGTAGCCCGGGTGGATCGCCTGGGCGCCCGTGCGGGCCGCCGCGTCGAGCACCTTGGCGATGTCGAGGTAGCTCTCGCGGGCCGCGGCGGGGCCGAGGCGCACGGCCGTGTCGGCCTCCAGGACGTGCCGGGCGTTGGCGTCGGGGTCGCTGTACACCGCGACCGACCGGATCTCCAACCGGCGCAGCGTGCGCATCACCCGGACCGCGATCTCTCCGCGGTTGGCCACCAATACGGTCTGGAACATAGTCATCACATCCGGAACACGCCGTAGGACACCGGTTCCAACGGGGCGTGCGCACATACCGAAAGGGCCAGCCCCACAACCGTTCTGGTGTCGGCCGGATCGATGATGCCGTCGTCCCACAGGCGCGCGGTCGAGTAGTACGGGTTGCCCTGGTCCTCGTATTGCGCGCGAATCGGCGCCTTGAACGCCTCTTCCTCGTCGGGCGGCCAGGGTGTCCCGGCCGCGGCGAGCTGCTCACCGCGCACCGTCGCCAGCACCGACGCGGCCTGCTCGCCGCCCATCACCGAGATGCGCGCGTTGGGCCACATCCACAGGAAGCGCGGTGAATACGCGCGTCCGCACATCGAATAGTTGCCCGCGCCGTAGGAGCCGCCGATCACGACGGTGAGCTTGGGCACCCGGGCGCAGGCCACGGCGGTCACCATCTTGGCGCCGTGCTTGGCGATGCCGCCGGCCTCGTAGTCGCGGCCGACCATGAACCCCGCGATGTTCTGCAGGAACAGCAGCGGAATCCTGCGTTTGTCGCACAGCTCGATGAAATGCGCGCCCTTCAAAGCGGATTCGCTGAACAGGACGCCGTTGTTGGCGACGATCCCGACCGGATGGCCGTGGATGCGGGCGAAGGCCGTCATCAGCGTCTTGCCGTAATTGGCCTTGAACTCGCTGAATTCACCGCCGTCGACCAACCGCACGACGACCTCGTGCACGTCGTAGGGCACCCGCGGATCCGGCGGCACCACGTCGTAGAGCTCGCTCTGGGCGTGTTTGGGCTCGACCGTGGGGTGGATGTCCCATTGGCTGGCCTCGCGCGGCCCGAAGGTGGCCGCGATGGCGCGCACGATCCGCAGCGCGTGCTCGTCGTCGTCGGCGAGGTGATCGGTGACGCCCGAGACCCGCGAGTGCAGGTCGCCGCCGCCGAGATCTTCGGCCGAGACGATCTCGCCGGTGGCGGCCTTCACCAGGGGCGGCCCGCCGAGGAAGATCGTGCCCTGCTCGCGCACGATGACAGCCTCGTCGCTCATGGCCGGCACATAGGCGCCGCCCGCCGTGCACGAGCCGAGGACGGCGGCGACCTGGGGTATCTCCTGGGCGCTCATGGTCGCCTGGTTGTAGAAGATCCGGCCGAAGTGCTCGCGGTCGGGGAACACCTCGTCCTGGCGCGGCAGGAAGGCGCCACCGGAGTCCACCAGATAGATGCAGGGCAACCGGTTCTGCAGCGCGACTTCCTGTGCGCGCAAGTGCTTTTTGACGGTCATCGGGTAGTAGGTGCCGCCCTTGACGGTGGCGTCGTTGGCGACGATCACGCACTCGCGTCCGGACACCCGGCCGATCCCGGTGATGATTCCGGCGCCGGGAGACTCGTCGTCGTACATGCCGTTGGCGGCCAGGGCGGCGAGCTCCAGGAACGGGCTGCCCGGGTCGAGCAGTCGATCCACCCGCTCCCGCGGCAGCAGCTTGCCGCGGCTGACGTGACGTTCGCGGGCGCGCTCGTTGCCGCCCAATGCCGCGGCCGCCAGCTTGTCGTTCAACTCGGCGACCAGCCGGCGATGCTCGTCGACAAACGATGGCGCGGTCATCACGGACGAACTCACGAATGCCTCCCGGTTGTCGCCAGCACAAGCGGCGGTTCGGTCTTGTCGAGCACCTCGTCGGCCGAGACGCCGGGGGCGGTCTCGATCAGGTGCAGACCGTCGTCGCGAACGTCGATGACGGCCAAGTCGGTGATGATGCGGTCGACGCATCCCACGCCGGTCAGCGGAAGGCTGCATCGCGCAACGATTTTCGGGCTGCCGTCGCGCGCGGTGTGCTCCATCATCGCGATCACCTTGCGGGCGCCGTGGACCAGGTCCATGGCGCCGCCCATGCCCTTCACCATCTTTCCCGGGACCACCCAGTTGGCGAGGTCGCCTCCGGCCGAGACCTGCATGGCCCCGAGCACCGCGATGTCGAGGTGTCCGCCGCGGATGATGCCGAACGAGGTCGAGGAACCGAAGAAGGCCGCACCCGGCAGCGTGGTGACCGTCTCCTTGCCCGCGTTGATCAGATCGGCGTCGACGTCCTCAGGCCGGGGATACGGCCCCACGCCGAGGATTCCGTTCTCCGAATGCACGACGACGGTGACACCGGCCGGGATGTGGTTCGGCACGAGGGTGGGCATGCCGATGCCGAGGTTGACGTATTGGCCGTCCTCGAATTCGGCTGCCACCCGCGCGGCGAGGCCGTCCCTGTTCCAGCTCACTCGGCGCCACTCCTCCTCATCACTTCGTTCTGCATCGTCGTCGGCGCACTCACCGCACCGTCACCTTCTCGATCGGCTTTTCCGGATTCGGCACGTGCACCACCCGGTGCACGAAGACGCCGGGCGTGTGCACCGCGGCGGGATCGATCTCGCCCGGCTCGACCAGATGCTCGACCTCCGCGATGGTGATCCTGCCGGCCGTGGCGCAATCGGGATTGAAGTTGGCGGCGGCCGCCCGGTAGACCAGGTTGCCGTGCCGGTCGCCCTTCCAGGCGTGCACCAGCGCGAAGTCGGTGCGGATCGCGCGCTCCAGAACGTAGGTGACGCCGTCGAACTCGCGCGTCTCCTTGGGCGGCGACATCAGCGCCACGCCGCCGGAGGCGTCGTAGCGCCACGGCAGGCCGCCGTCGGCGACCGGGGTGCCGACGCCCGCGGGCGTGTAGAACGCCGGGATGCCCGCGCCGCCGGCGCGCAACCGCTCGGCCAGCGTGCCCTGCGGGGTGAGCTCCACTTCGAGTTCACCGGCGAGGAACTGGCGGGCGAATTCCTTATTGTCACCGAAATACGAGGCGACGGCCCGGCGAATTCGCTTGTGGTGCAACAGCGCTTCCAGTCCGACGCCGTAGCCGCCGCAGTTGTTGGACACCGTCTCAAGGTCACGGGCGCCGGTTTCGACCAGCGCCGTGATCAGCGCCTCGGGAATGCCGCAGAATCCGAATCCCCCGACCGCCAGGGACGACCCGTCGGTTATGTCGGCGACCGCCTCGGCGGCCGTCGCCACCACCTTGTCCATCGCCGCAGCAGCCTCCTTGCCGTCCCGGGGCGGGCTTTTGAGTTAATGCTCATTAACTCACGGCAGAGAATACCATCGTCGGTGCCGCCGGTCCAGGGACGACGACTTGGCTCATCACAGCAGGTTAACCGGCCAATAATCTGCTAAGTTAGTGACGATTAACCAACTGGACGGGGGGTCGTGATGACAACGTCCACCTCTTACGGCGCCGATGCCCCAAATCGCCGCAGCCAGTTGAAATCCGACCGGCGCCTGCAGCTGCTGTCGGCGGCCGAGCGACTGTTCGCCGAGCGCGGTTTCCTCGCCGTGCGGCTCGAGGACATCGGCGCGGCCGCCGGCGTCAGCGGTCCGGCGATCTACCGGCACTTCCCCAACAAGGAGTCGCTGCTGGTCGAGTTGCTGGTGGGCATCAGCGCGCGGTTGCTCGCCGGGGCCCGGGAGGTGCGGGCCCGCAACGGTGACGCGGCGGCGGCGCTGGACGGCCTGATCGACTTTCACCTCGACTTCGCGCTGGGCGAACCGGACCTGATCCGCATCCAGGACCGCGACCTCGCGCACCTCCCCGAGGCGGCCGAGAAGCAGGTACGCAAAGCGCAACGCCAGTACGTTGAGGTGTGGGTCGGGGTGCTGCGCGAGCTCAACCCCGAGCTGGCCGAGGCCGACGCCCGGCTCACCGCCCACGCGGTATTCGGCCTGCTCAATTCGACGCCGCACAGCATGAAGGCCCCGGACACCGGGCGCGGAAAGCCGGCCCGCGCGGCGCGGTCCCGCGCGGTCATGCGGGCGATGACGGTCGCCGCCCTCGCCGCCGGCAACGGGGGACTGAACCGGTCGGTGGGACGTGAATCGTTCATGTCCACCTCATGGATTGCAGAGTACCTGCGCCGGGCGCCCGAACGGCGAATCACCTCACCGGCGCCGGCTCCGGGGGCACCCGTTGCCGGCGGCGAGGGCGGCGACCGTCATCGCCCGCATGACCGCGCGGGACCGCGCCGCGCGGGCCGGCACGG
>NZ_LZIZ01000015.1:0-924 GCF_001666915.1 Mycobacterium sp. E3339
CGCCGCAGCACCAGGCGACGATCGACGCGCTCAAGAAGCTCGACTTCGCCGACAGCACGGCGACCGGGCAGGCCATCTTCACCGCCCTGCACGCGGTCAGCGCCACCGCCATCACCGGTGGCGACACGCCGCCGCCGGCCCGCATCGTGCTGCTGTCCGACGGCAAGGAGAACAAGCCGTCCAACCCCAGCGACCCGCACGACGGGGCCTACACCGCGGCGCGGCTGGCCCGCGACGAGGGGGTGCCCATCTCGACGATTTCGTTCGGCACGCCGTACGGCACCGTCGAGTACGAGGGCGCCACCATCCCGGTTCCCGTCGACGATCAGACGCTGAAGAAGATCTGCGAGATCACCGACGGCCAGTCGTTCCACGCCGACAGCCTGGAGTCGCTGAAGGACGTCTACGCGACTCTGCAGCGCCAGATCGGCTACGAAACCGTCAAGGGCGACGCCAGCCTGGCCTGGATGCTGCTGGGGGCCGTCGCGATGGCCGGCGCCGTCCTGGCCGGCCTGTTCCTGAACCGCCGGCTGCCCTCCTGAGCGATCAGACCGGCAGTCGCCGGTTGATCAGCAGCGCCAGCGCCGTCGCGATCAGGGCGGTGAGCACGCCCAGGCGCAACCACCCGGCACTGCCGGGACCCGGCACGGTGCGGTAGCCGATGTCCTTCTCGATGGCGTTGTAGCTCTTGGACAGCTCGTCGACGGTGCCGGCGGTGTAGGACTGCCCGCCGGAGAGCTTGGCGATCATCTTCATCTGGTCCGTCGAGACCGGCACCGCGACCCGCTGCCCGTCCATCTCGATCTCGCCGGTCTTGGTGCCGAACGAGATCGTCGAGATGGGCACCCCCTCGTCGCGGGCCAGCCGCGCCGCGGTGTAGGCCCCCTCGTGCGGGTCCCTGGGGTTGGACGCCTTGTTCTCCTT
>NZ_LZIZ01000016.1:0-2405 GCF_001666915.1 Mycobacterium sp. E3339
CGCCACGTCGGCCAGCGCCACCTCGGCGCCGGGGCCGTCCAGCCAGTCGGCCAGCACCGCGGCCGTCGCCGCCACCCGCTGCGGCGTCTTGCCCGACACCACCAGGGTCGACACCACCGGCCCGTCCGCACTCGGAGCCGGAACCCGTTCGGGCGCTTGCTCTATCACCACGTGCGCGTTGGTCCCGCTCACGCCGAACGACGACACGCCGGCCCGGCGGGGTTGCCCCGTCGCCGGCCACTCCATGTCCTCGGTGCCGATGGTCAGCCGCGACACATCCGCACTGGCGTGCGGGGTCAGCGTGTGGAAGTTCAGGTTACGCGGGATGCGCGCGTTCTTGACGGCCAGCACGGTCTTGATGAACCCGGTGATGCCGGCCGCGGCCTCCAGGTGCCCGAGGTTGGTCTTGACCGCCCCCAACACCAGCGGGGGCCGGCCGTCCCGGTCGGCGAAAACCTTGCTCAGCGAATCGAGTTCGATCGGGTCACCGAGCGGGGTGCCCGTGCCGTGGGCCTCGATGTAGTCGATGTCGGACGGCGTCAACCTGGCCGACGTCAGCGCCTGGCGGAGCAGCGCCTGCTGCGCCGGGCCGTTGGGAACGGTGACCCCGCTGCTGGCGCCGTCCTGATTGACCGCCGAACCGCGCACCACCGCGAGGATGCGGTTGCCGTCCCGTTGCGCGTCGGACAGCCGCTTGAGCACCACCACCCCGCAGCCCTCGCTGCGCACGTACCCGTCGGCGCCGGCGTCGAACGTCTTGCATTGCCCGTCCGGCGACAGCATGCCCCACCGCGAGCAGGCGATGCTGGTGCCCGGGCTCAGCAACAGGTTGGTCCCGCCGACCAGCGCGGTGTCACTTTCGTTCCAGCGCAGGCTCTGACAGGCCAGGTGGATGGCCACCAGCGACGACGAGCACGCGGTGTCGAGGACGACGGCGGGGCCGCGGGCCCCGAGCAGATACGCCATCCGGCCCGCGGCGAAGTTCGCGGAGTTGCCGGTCAGGACGTAGGCGTCGAGTTCCTCCGGCCGCATCGCTTCGGAGAGGGTGAGCATGTAGTCGTAGGCGGTGACGCCGACGAAAACCGAGGTCTGGGTGCCGCGAATGGTGTGCGGGTGAATGCCCGCGTCTTCCAGCGCCTCCCACGCGACCTCGAGGAACAGCCGCTGTTGCGGGTCCATCGCCGCCGCCTCGCGCGGGGTGATGGAGAAGAACTCCGCGTCGAATTCGTCCGGCTCCCAACCGGATAGGAAGCCGCCTTCGCGGTTGCAGATCGTCCCCGGGACGGTGTGGTCGTCGGTGTAGAGGGCGTCGGCGTCCCAGCGTTCGGGCGGCACCCGCACGATGCCGCTGCGCCCGTCGCGCAACAGTTGCCAGAATTGGTCCGGGTTTCCCACCCCGCCGGGCAGCCGGCAGCCCATCCCGATGACCGCGATCGGTTCGGTGCCCGCCTTCTCGGCGATCTCCAGCCGGGCGCT
This sequence comes from Mycobacterium sp. E3339, assembly GCF_001666915.1. NCBI lineage: Bacteria > Bacillati > Actinomycetota > Actinomycetes > Mycobacteriales > Mycobacteriaceae > Mycobacterium > Mycobacterium sp. E3339. The sequence goes on from NZ_LZIZ01000016.1 coordinate 1,477, forward strand.
GAGATCGTCGATCTTGTGCAGCGCCTCGGTGATGATCGCCCGGCGGTCCGGTGTCGAGGTGGTCATCGCGTTCCTCTTAGTCTGTCGGAAAGTTGTTCCAACAACTCGGCTTCGGAGAGTTCGTCGTAGACGTCGGCGTCGGGTTCGGTGTCCGGCGCGGTGAGCTCGGGCAGCATCGTCGCCAGCTGGTCGGCGAGCGCGTACACCGTCGGGTAGTCGAAAATGACCGAGGCAGGCAGCGGTTCGCCGAGGCTGTCCGACAACGCGCGCTGCAGCGTCACGCTCATCAGCGAGTCCATCCCGAGCTGGAAGAAGCCGGTCGAGGGGTCCAGGGACTCGCCCGCCGGCAGCCCCATCACCTTGGCCGCCAGCGCGCCGACATGATCGAGCAGCATGTCGTGCCGGCGCTGGAGCGGGCACTTGCCCAGGGCAACCCGGAATTCGCTTGCCGACGTTGACGTTTCGCCCGGGGCCGGCAGCAGGTCGTCGACGATGCGCAGTGAACCGCGGGTCCGGTAGGCGGCCGCCAGCAGCGGCCAGTCCGCGTCCACCACCACCGAATGCACGCCGGCGGCCTGGCTCATGACCCGCGGCAGCGCGCCGATGGCGACCTCGTCGTCCATCGGCAGCAACCCGGATCCCATGCTGACCTGGCCGAATTGCTGTTCGGCGGCGGCCAGCGACTTCCACAGTCCCCAGTTGACGGTCGTCCCCGCCAACCCCATCACGCGCCGGGCGTACGCCAGGACGTCCAGGTAGCCGCTGGTGGCGGTGTAGTGGGCCAGCCACCGCGAACCGGTGAGACCGGAGATCGAGGAGAACAACACGAAGTGGCGCACCGGCGTCTCCAGGGACAGCCGGTGCAACACCGCGGCGGCGTCGAGCTTGGGCGCGAACATCGCGGTGACGTCGTCATTGGTCATCTCGTC
>NZ_LZIZ01000017.1:0-23251 GCF_001666915.1 Mycobacterium sp. E3339
TCAGCGCGGTCATCGAGATGCTGCGCGAAGGCTGAAACTCAGCGCGCCGAGCGTGAACTCAGGGCGGAAAATCGCACGAAAAGCCGCCGTCAGTTCACGTTCGGCGGAGAGACCAGAGCGTGCCCCTCAGAAGTCGCCCGCGTCGCGGCGCAGCGTCTCGATCGATGAAACCAGCGCCCGCGCTTCGCTTTCCGACATCCCGATGTCGGCGAACACCTGCTCGTTGAGCGTCACCGTGGCGTCCTCGACCGTCGAGCGACCCAGGTCGGTGATCTGCACCAGCGTGGTGCGCCCGTCGGTGGGGTGCGGCACCCGCTTCACCAGCCCGTCGGCCTCCAGCCGGCGGATCGCGTGGGTCACGCTGGTGACGTGCACCTGCAAGCGGTCGGAGGCCTTGGTGATCGGCAGCGCGCCGGTCCGGCTGAACGCCAGCAGCCGCAGCAGCTCATAGCGGGAGAAGCTCAAGTCGTAAGGGCGCAACGCCGTCTCGACGCGGGCCAGCAGGATCTGGTGCGCGCGCATCACCGACGTCACCGCGACCATGCCCTGCGCCACGTCGGCCCAACCGGAGCGTTCCCAGTTGGCGCGTGCCGCGTCGATCGGGTCACGCTTGTTGGAGGCAGCCACGCCCCTTCATACCGCACTTGGCGCGCGAGCGTGGCCTTTCCCCAGCGCGGACAGCACCGCCATGGTCGACGCCCTGTTGCCCACGGTGATCCGCGCGCCGCCGTCCGGGTAGCACCGCACCCGTGGGCCGCCGCCGGCGAAAACCTCATGCCACGGCCCACCCCTCGGGGGCAGGTACATGAAGTTCGCGTGCGCGTCGGTGGTGTAGATCCCCAGCGCACTCATGCGCATGCGCAGGTAGCAGCGTTCGGCGTTGATCAGCCGGACCCGCTGCAGCAGTTGGTCTTCCGCCGCGTACGACGCGGCGACCGCGACCAGGCTGGTGATCGCGGCGCCGAACGGCAGCTGATCTGACCACAGCGCCCGGGCCAGCTCCGGCGACGCCACCCCGTAACCGATCCGCAGCCCCGCCAGGCCGTAGGCCTTGGAGAAGGTCCGCACCACCACCACATTCGGGAACCGAGTGATCAACGCCGACACGGCGATGCGGTGCTCGGGCGCGGTGAACTCGATGTACGCCTCGTCGAGCAGCACGACGGCGTCGCGGGGCACGCGGCGCAAGAACGCCGCGACGGCGTCGGCGGACTCCAGCGTGCCGGTGGGGTTGTGCGGGCGGCACAGCACCACCACCCGGGCATCGGCGGCGGCGCGGGCCAGCCCGTCGAGGTCGTTGTGGCCGTGCTCGTCCAGGGGTACCGTCCGCGTCGTCAGCCGCGCCATCCGCGCCAGGATCGGGTATCCGTCGAACGTCGGTGTCGACATCACCATCGTGTCGCCCGCAACGGTCAGCGACTGCAGGGCCTGCAACGCGACGCCCGTCGCGCCCGCGCCCGGCACCACCGCGTCGGCGGGCACCCCGATGTGGTCGGCGATCAGCGCGCGCAGCCGCTCGGGCAGGAACTCCGGATAGCGGTGCGCCGTCTGCACGGAACGCATCAGCGCCGAGCGGACCTCGGGCAGCGGGGGGAACGGATTCTCGTTGAGCGACAAGGCGAACGGATCCATCGCCTCCGGGAGCGCGTCGCGGAGGTCACCGTCCCACGGGACCGGTGCGGGCTGCATCAGCCTCGCCCGCCCCAGCGCACCGCCGCCGCACCGGCGAAATCGCCGGCGTGCGCGAAGGCGGCCATCATCACGACGTCGCCGGCCCGGACCTGACCGTCGGTGATCGCGCGGTCGAAGTTGATCGGGATCCCCGCGCCGAACAGGTTGCCACACTCGTCGAACGTGTCGCGGTGTCTCGACTCGGGCAGCTCGAGCGCCTCGCGCCAGTTGCGCAGGAACACCCGGTTCGGCTGGTTGGTGACCAGCAAATCGATGTCCTTGGCGGGCAGGCCGATTCGGTCGCAGACCGCCAGCGCCACCTCGGGAACCTGCCGGTTGCCGCGGGCCAACACCTTGGTGATCTTGCTTTCGGTGAAGCCGATGCTGCCCTCGCCGGACCCGGCCTGCCACCACTTGCGGGGCGGGTCGTACGACAGCGTCATCTCACCGGCGTACTCGCCGTAGGTGCGGCACTCGACGTCGAGGATCGGCGACTGATCGCCGAGGGTGACCAGCCCCACCGCCGCGCCGTCCCCGGGCACCGCGGACTGCGCCTTGCGCCGGATGGTCGGCTGGTCGAAGAACTGGCCGGCCGCGTTCTGCGCGATGGCGATCAGCGCGGTGTGTCCGCTGCCGGACTCCAGCAGCTTGCGAGCCACGTTGAGCGCCAACACGAATGCCGCGCAGCCGCCGTTGTTGAGGTCCAGCACCCAGGACGGCCGCATGCCCAGCCGGTTTGCGATGCCGCCGCCCTGGCCGTAGAAGGCCATGTCCGGCACCTGGGTGTGGGTGATCAGCACGTCGGCACCCTCGACCACGTCGTGGCCGTGCCGCTCGATCAGGCCCTGCGCCGCGCGTTCGATCATGTCGATGGAGCTCTCGTCGGGCGCGACGTGGTGCCGAAACTTCGGGGCGCGGAACATAACGTTGTCGCGCAGGTCGTCGGATTCGGCGAACTGCGCGTAGTACTCGGCGCCGATCGGTTCGCCGGGCAGATACGTGGAAACGTCGATCAGGCTGACGCTCATGGTTTCCTCACCCCATCCATTTCGGCGTCACCGGCAGGCCGTTGCGGTGCCGGTATTCGGCGATCGCCTTCAGGTTCTGCAGCTCCAGCGCATGCCCGGCGCCGAACATGTCCCAGAAGTCGCCGACCCACACCGGGCGTTGCGCCGGCGCGGTCTCCGGATAGGGGTTGTGGTCGTAGAACGGGTGATGGCAATTGGTCCACAGCACAACCGATCCCGGCTTGTCCAGCACGACCTGCGCGTCGACGACGCGCATCAGGTAGATCATCCACAGGTGCTTGCCCTGGTCCCACGCGCAGTGGTAATCGACGGTCCGCGCCTCGGGGTTGGCGACGGTGCGCGTGTAGATCTCGGTCTCCGAACCGAGCCGGTCGTGGGCCAGCCACAGGCCCGGTGAGTCAGTGGGGGTGAAACCGCGCAGGCTGTAGGTCCACTCCTCCAGGCTGCGGGTGTCGGCCATGTACTCGTACAGCTCGTCGGGCGGACAATCGACGTAATCGTTGACCGTGCAGTACTGGCCGAAGACCTGGTCGTGCGGGTACACCGACCGCATCATCTCCATGATGATCGGGGTCGCCTTCTCCCGTGGACTGGTTTCGATGCGGACCACCCCGTCGAGGGGGATGGGGATATCCTCAAGCGCTGGCAACGACATCGTCCCGGTTCTCCTTTGCGGTCGAAACCTGTTCTGCGAGAGCCGCGTTGCTCGGCAGCGCGGCGAGAAATGGAGCGAACGGCGGGATTTCGTCGGCGGCGCACTCGACGCTGACCACCGCCGGGCCCTCGACGTCCAGCGCCACCCGAAGCGCCGCGGCGAATTGGGCGGGTTCGCTGACGTCGACCGATGTCAGCCCCGGGAACATGGCCGCCAGGCCCGCGCCCAGCGCGCTCGGCCGGAACCGGTTGTAGCTGTACCGGTCCTGGTAGAACAGCTGCTCGCGGGTCACGCACATGGCGTGGGCGTTGTTGTTGAACAAGACGAACGTCATCGGAAGGCGGTATTGCACGGCCGTGTGCACCTCCATGCCGTGCATGAAGAACGCGCCGTCCCCGGCGATCACGACGGTGCGGCCGCCGGGCCGGCCGCCGTTGGCCCGCCCGAACGCCATCCCGATACCCGCGCCGAAGCTGTAACCCATGCCGCCCATGCCGAGCGCGGCCACGAACCGGCCGCCGCGCCGCGCGGGCAGGTAGTGGATGGCGGCGGCGCCGGTGTTGCCGGCGTCGACCACGATGTCGGCGCCGTCGGGCAGGGCGCGGTCCAGGACCCCCATGGCGTCGCGGTACCGCACGCCCGGCCCGGGGCAGGCCGGGGGCGTCAGCTCCGTGCGGCGCACCACGTCCGGCACGCGCAGGCCGTTCGGGCGGCCGTGACCGCGCAGGGCCTGGGTCAGCAGGCGCAGCGAGCCGCGCAGGTCGTCGGTGTGCACGTGGACACAGCTCGGGTACGGCCGCGCCGAGCCGATCGACACCGTTCGCACGGCCGCCAGCGCGTCGTCCAGGCCGCCGCGCGCGGTGACCGCGAGCCGGGTGCCGACGATAAGGCACACGGAGCTGGCGGCCACCGCTTCGGCCACGCTCGGATGGCCCATCACGCCGGTCACCCCGAGCGCCGACGACGACCCGAAGCCCGGCGTGCCGGCGACGTCCTTGGCGTCGGGCACGGTGGCCACCCGCGCGCGCAGCACCGCGCGCAGCTGCTCGAGCTCGGCCCGCGCGTCGTCGCGGGCCACCTGCTCGCCGGCGATGATCGTTACCTGACCGGTCGCACGGCGCAGTTCCTGCGCGATGGGATGCGGGTTGCCGATCGGCGCGCCGAAGCTCCCCGCATGCCCGTCGGGGCCGTCGGCGGCGATGCCCGCCTGCTGAATGTCCTTGGGCAGCAACAACACCGCCGGGCCGCCCGTGTGCGCGGCGGCGACGGCCCGGGGCAACGCGGACACGATGTCGGCCGGTGCGAGCACCCGCTCGCACGACACCGACACCGCCGAGAACAACGCGCGGGCGTCCAGCGAACCGTTGCGGCCGCTGGTGTCCTGGAAGCTGCCCCGACCGTCCATCGTGGTGGCGGGCTGGCCGACCAGGGCCAGCACCGGGACCCGGCTGGCGAACGACTCCCCCAGCGCGGCGATCAGGTTCAGCGCTCCGCCACCCGAGGTCGCCGCCACCACGCCGAGCCCGGCGCCGCTGCGGCTGTAGCCGTCGGCCATGGTGGCCGCCGAGAACTCGTGCTTGGCCAGCACCGCGGTGACCTCGGGGCGGAAGTGCGCCGCGTCGTACAGGTCTTCGATGTTGGCGCCATCGACACCGAAGACGTGATCCACCCCGAGTGCGGCGAGGTGTCCGACTATGTGGTCGACCACCCGGTACTTGCCGAACATGCCTTCAGACACGAGCCGGGCCCGCGATCGGTTCACCCCGGCGGGTTGAACCGTTTGCCGGCGGCCCTCGTGGTGTCTAAATGGCCATCGAACTGCGCAACGTGGTTCGCCAGTACCGCGTCGGCGGTCAGACGGTCCGCGCGCTCGACGGGATCAGCCTGCGGCTCGACGGCGGTCAGTTCGTGTCGGTCGTCGGCCCCTCCGGGGCGGGCAAGAGCACGTTGCTGCACCTGCTCGGCGCGCTGGACAGCCCCGATTCCGGCTCGATCACCTTCGACGGCGAGGAGATCGGGCGCCTGGGCGACGAGCAGCAGTCGGCGTTCCGCCACCACCGGGTGGGTTTCATCTTCCAGTTCTTCAACCTGCTGCCGACGCTTTCGGCCTGGGAGAACGTGGCGGTGCCGAAGCTGCTCGACGGCGTCCGGCTGGGCCGCGCCAAAGCGGACGCGGTGCGGTTGCTGGACCGCGTCGGGCTGGGCGACCGGACCGAGCACCGGCCGGCGGAACTGTCCGGTGGTCAGATGCAGCGGGTCGCGGTGGCGCGCGCGTTGATGATGGATCCGCCGCTGATCCTCGCCGACGAGCCCACCGGCAACCTGGACTCGGCGACGGGCGCCTCGATCCTTGCGCTGCTCGCCGAGGTGGCGCACGAGGACGGCCGGGGCCGGCTGGTGGTGATGGTGACCCACAATTCGGACGCCGCCGCTTCGACCGACCGGGTGATCACGTTGCAGGACGGGCGGGTCGGGTCCGACGTACCGGCGGTCCCTGCGTGAGGATCGGTGCGGCGGCGAGCCGACTGCGCGTGTTCAGCCTGCGTGAGCTCGCCGTCCATCGCCGCCGCACGCTCGCGTCGATCGCCGTGATGGCCGTCTCCGCAACGTATCTGGTCGCGATCTTCGGCATCTTCGGGTCCATCACCGGATCGGTCAACCGGCTGGCCGACGGGATCGCCGGCGTGGCCGCGCTGGAGGTGTCGGGCATCACCGACGCCGGGTTCCCCGACGCCGTACTGGCCGACGTGGCCGCGGTCCCCGGCGTCGCGACCGCCGCGCCGATGATCAGGACGTCCGCCGCCACGGCGACGGGGCCGGTGTTGCTGCTCGGCGCGGACGCCAGCACCGCCGCGCTGGGCGGCGCGCTCAAGGACGCGGTCGCTCGCCCGGTGCAGGAGCTGTCCGCCACGCCCAACGGCGTCCAGGTGGGGCCGCGGGTCGGCTACGCGAAGGGCCAGACGCTGCAATTGGGCTCGGGGTCGGTCACCGTCACCGAGGTGCTGGCCGGCAAGCAGTTCGCGGACCTCAACGGCGGGCACTACGTCCTCGCGCCACTTGCGTTGGCACAGAACGTGACCGGCCGCGCCGGTCAACTCGACTCGATACTGATCACCACCAAGCCGGGTGCCGATCTGGGCGCCGTCCGCGCCGCGGTCACCGCCGCGGTGAACGGCCGCGCGCTGGTCGCCGCGCCCAGCGTGCGGGCGGCCCGGGCCGGCGACGGGGTCAGGTTGATGAACTACATGGCGCTGCTGGGTGCCGCCGTCGCGCTGGTGGTCGGCGCGTTTTTGATCTACACCACGATGACGATGGCGATCACCCAGCGCCGGCCGGTCATCTCGATGCTGCGCGCGATCGGCGGCCGGCGCGTCACCATCGTCGGCGACATGCTCGGCGAGGCGGCGATCCTCGGGCTCATCGGCGGGGCCATCGGTTCGGGCATCGGCATCCTCGCGGGCCACCTCGCGATCGGCCGGCTGCCCCCGGCGATGACCCAGGGGCTCGAGGCCCGCGTCGAGTACGGGCTGCCCGGCTACGCCATCCCGATAGCCCTGGCGGCGACGGCGATCACCAGCGTGGTCGCGTCGGCGATGGCGGCGCGGCAGGTGTACAAGGTCGCCCCGATCGAAGCCCTGGCGCCCGTCGGGGCATCGGCGGCGGACGTGGTGCCGCGCTGGCTGCGGGTCGCCGCCGGGGCGGGCGCCGTCGCCGTGGCCGCGGTGTCGATCTGGGTCGTGATCGGCCAGCACGGCACGCTGGCCTTCGCCGCGATGGCCGCGCTGCTCAGCGCCGAGATCGCGCTCGGCTTCGCGCTCACCGCACCCATCGTCGCGGCCACGGCCGCGACGGCTCGCCTGTTCGGATCGTTCGGCGCGCTCGCGGCGGCCACCGTCGAACGCGCGCCGCGGCGCGTGTGGGCCACCGTGATGACGGTGCTGATCGGCGTGGTCACCACCGTGGTGATCACCGGCACCAACGCCGACATGATCCGCTCGGCCCGCGCCCTGTTCGCCCCCGCCGCCGGCGTCGACGTGTGGGTGAGCGCGGATGCCCCCGACAGCTACCCCACCGACGCACTGCCGCAAGGCCTTTCGGATAAGGTGGCCACCCTGCCCGGGGTGGGGCGGGTCACCGAGGGGGCATTCGGGTTCGCCGTCGTCGGCGGAACCCGCGTCCTGCTGGACGGCTTCGCCGACGGAACCCACGATTCGCTGTTCCGCGCGCTCGACGAACGGGTGCGCGCCGACGTGCTCGCCGGCCGCGGCGTGGTGCTCACGCAGAACCTCGGCAGTACCCTGCACGTCCGTGCCGGCGATCGGCTGCAGCTGCAGACGCCGCAGGGTCCACGACAGGCCCAGGTGCTGGCGCTGGTGCCGTTCTTCTCGACCGTGATCGGCACGGTCGGAATGGATCTCGAGCACCTGCGGGCGTGGTTCGATCGCCCGGCGGCGACCACCCTGCAGATCACCGCGGCGCCGGGCGCCGATCCGAGGCGCCTGCTGGCCGAGGTCCGCCGGGCGGTGCCGGCCCCGAACCACGTGTACGACGGCCGCGCCGCGCTGGCGGGGCTGGAAGCGCCGCTGCACCAGAGCATGTTCATCGCCAACGCGGTCTGGGTCATCGTCGTGGCCGTGGCCGGCGTCGCGCTGCTCAACACGCTGACGCTGTCGGTGACCGAGCGCCGCCGCGAGATCGGCGTGCTGCGGGCCATGGGGTCCAGCCGCCGGTTCACCCTGCGGACCGTCCTGGCGGAGGCGGCCGGAATCGGTTTCGTCGGTGGGATTTTGGGGCTGCTGTTCGGCCTGACCGACCAGTGGCTGTTCAGCCTCATCAGCGGGGACATCATGAATTTCCGGGTCGGCTTCCGCCTGAGCCCGATGGCCCTGGCCTTCACCGCGGGGGCGCTGGTGATCTGCCTGCTCGGTTCGGTGCCGCCCGCGCGGCGCGCGGCGCGGCTGAACATCATCGAGGCCGTCAGCGTGGAGTGAGGGTGGCGAACCCCTGCAGATGAGGCTTGCACGGGAACGGGACCGGGGTGCGGCCGATGGTGCGCAGCGCCGTGGTGTCGAACCCGGCCGCGGCGATCGATTCCAGGGTCCGCCGATTCGGCTCGCACCCGGCGGCCACCCACGACCACGGCTTGGCCACCAAGTCCTGGAACCGGCCCGTCGCGCCCTCGCCCCGCACATGCTCGAGGACGACCAGCCTGCCGCCCGGGGTGAGCACCCGGCGGATCTCGGCGAGGGTGGCGGGCACGTCATCGACCGAACACAACACGAGCCCGATGTGCACGGAGTCGAAGCTGTTGTCCGGGAAGGGAATCGACTCGCCCGCGCCCTCGACGATGTCGACGGCGATGCCGTGCCGAGCGGCCAGCCGGGCCGCCATCCGCCGGAACGGCGCCACCGGCTCCACGGCGGCCACCGACGTCACCGCGGCGGGCAGGAACCTCAAATCGGTGCCCGGCCCCAGGCCGAGCATCAGCAGCCGCCCGACGGCGTTGCTGAGCGCCGCCCGGCGGTACCGGTGGTAGAACAGCCGGTCGAAGACCGGCTGGCCGAACCGATACACGTACGGGAACAGCGGATTGCGGCGCGTCACCGGGCGCCCAAATCCATTCGGAACGGCGGATATTCGTCGCGCATCAGGGAGACGTAGACGGCCACCCGGTAGCGCCAGCGCACGATGCCCAGCAGCAGGTCGAACATCCCCGGCGGAATGGTCGCGGTGCACAACAACGACACCGCGGCGATCACGCACAGCAGCTGCAGCAGCGGCTCCATCGACCAGCAGAGCAGTATCTGCGGAATGGCCAGCAGCCACTTCACCAGCACGGCCCAATTGCGCAGCCGCTCCGGATAATCCACCTGCAGGTCGCCGGGATAGTCGGGGCGCGACGCGAGCGTGAACGGCGGATATTGGTCCGTGCTGTTCATCGGGAACCGGAAGTTCATCACCCGCCAGGACCAGCGCAGTACACCGACGTTGAAGTCGAACAGGGGTCGCGGGTACCGCCCGGTGAACAGGATGGCGACGCCGGCGACGACGGTCGACAGCGGAAAGATCAGGTAGAGCCCGATCAGGATCGGGTAGTGCGGGACCGCCAGCACGCACCATTTCACCAGCCAGAGCCAGCGCGAGGGCGAATCGAAATCGCCTCGCACCCGGACGGATTCGTCGTTCATGGGCTGGATCGGCTGGTCGTCGCTGCCCCCATTTCTCGGTCGATCTCTGCGGACATCCTACGATGGCTCGTCCAGCGCAGGAACATCGTCAGCGCGGCGGCCTGCAGCCGGTCGGGGATCAGTGCGGCCGGGCGCAGCACGACCTCCCCGTGCGAGACCGGCAGCGAAGCCACCCGGGACACTGCCATCACCCTGTGCCTGCGGGTCCTCTCGTACCGGCGCAGCGCTTTCGGCACGTCGTCGTTCGTCGCCACGTCGGCGAGCGCCTTGCACAGCACCATGGTGTCCAGCAGCGCCTGGTTGGTCCCCTGCGCCAGGGTGGGCGGCATCGTGTGGGCGGCGTCACCGAGCAGCGTGATCGGGCCCCGGCCCGCCGGCGGTATGGGATGGCGGAAGTGCGGATACGGCGAGTGCGCCAGGTCGTCGTCGGTCAGGGCCGCCAGCACCCGGTCGACGGCGTCGGACCAGCCGGTGAAATGGGACCGGATCTCCTCGATCGGGCGCTGCGGCCGCACGAAGCCGTAGGACCACGGCAGATCGAACCACCACTGCACGTCGGTGCCCCCGGCCGGCCACAGGCCGAGGTTTCCCCGCTCGCCGATGACCATCAGCGCGGTGCCCTTGTCCGGGACCTCCGCGAGCGTGGTCAGCCCCTGCCAGCTGCACCAGCCGGTGGGCCGGGCCTGCCGGCCGCCGACGCGGTCGCGGACCATCGAGTGCAGGCCGTCGGCGCCGATCAGCAGGTCCCCCTCGACCGCGCGGCCGTCGGCGAACTCGACCCGCACGCCGTCGCGGGTGTTCTCGAACGCGATCGCGCGGGAGCCGCATCGGATGCGGTCGGCCGGGAAGCCGTCCAGCAACCGTTCCAGCAGGACCCGGCGCGGCACCATCCGCACGGGCGCGCCCAGCCGGTCCGCCATCACCGACACGTCGAGCGTGGCGAGCGGACGGCCGGTGCGGGTGACGGCCCGCACGGTGGACAGCAGCTGACCGGCCCCGTCCATGTCGACGCCCAGCTGCCGCAGCACCGTGTCGCCGTTGGACCAGATCGTCACCGCGCCGCCGGGCGCCTGCAGCTCGGGTCGACGCTCGTAGACGGTGACGTCATGGCCGTCCCGCAACAATCCGCGGGCGACCGAGATGCCCCCGACCCCGGCGCCCACCACCAGCGCCCGAAGCGGACGCCGGTGGCCAGTCACGTCAGCTCCCGACCCCTACAGCGAACGCTGCAGCAGAACCTGGCCGCTGTCGGCGGCCACCACCTGCACGGCGGCGATCTGGTCGACCGGAGTCGAGATGCTGCCCGCGGGCGTCGCCGTGTGGCCGGGTTCGGCCACCCAGGTCGCCAGCCGGGTCTGGCTGCCGTCGCGGCCCACGACGACCATCGCCAGGGTGTCGTGGTGCGCGTTGAGCGGGGCCAGGCACACGCACCGCAGGTTGATGGACGTCCCCCAGTGCTGGCTGGACAGCTGCACCGTCGACGTCAGCAGGGTGGTGCCCACCTGCGCCATCGGCGCCGAGGAGGCGGCCACCTGCTGCGACGAGGACGACGAATACCCCTGCAGCCCGACGAACACGCCGATCGCGAGCACCACGGCCGCGGCCGACGAGGCCACCCAGGTCACGATGCGCGTGCGCCGCCGGCGCCAGCTCACCTTGGCCAGCAACGACGGCAACAGCTCCGGCGACATCTCCGGTGTGGCCGGCAACCCGGCCTCGTTCATCGCGGCCACCTCGTCCCGGCCCAGCTGGGACAGCAGGGCGGGCACGCCACTGAGGTCCGCGACCGCCTCGCGGCACGCGGGGCAGTGCGCCAGGTGCGCCTCGAATTCGCGCCGCTCGGCGGCCGACAACGAGCCCAAAACGTATGCGGCATCCCACATCACGTACGGATCGGCGGGCGGGCCGAGGCCCCGTAGCGGCGTATTCATCTCATCCATTCCCTCATCACCCTTCAAGCATTTCGGAGCCCCTTAGCGGGTAACTCCAAGTTCCTGCAGAGTGAGCCGCAACGCCCGCACGGCGTAGTGTAATCGCGACTTCACCGTCCCCTCGGCGATGCCGAGGTCTGCAGCAATCTGCGCAGTCGTCCATCCGCGGTAGTAGGACCGGTCGATCACGGCCCGGTGCTCGGCCGACAGCTGCACCATCGCGTCGGCGATCAGCAGCCGGTCCAGCGCCGCGTTCACCTCGTCCGGCGTCGACCGTTCCGGCGCGCCCGCCTCGTCGGTCGAAGCGACGACGTTGCGGAACCGCGCGCTGCGCCGGTCGTCGATGATCATGTTGCGGGCGACCGTGAACAGCCACGCCCGCGCCGAGCGCTCCGTGTCCCCGACGACCTCCGGATGCTGCCAGGCCCGCAGCAACGTCTCCTGCACCACGTCCTCGGACTGGCTCGCGTCCCCGGTCAACCGAAGCGCGTAGCGCCACAAGACCGCCGCGTGCTCGTCGTAGAGCGCCTTCATCAGAGCGGCCTCGGCAGCCCCCGACGCCCTCCGATTGCTTGCCACACGGGCCACTCCATCACCTCCGACTACTGAAACGAGTCGAATGGCGGTTTAGTTCACGCTAAGCCAGCGTCAGGATGCGCGGACCGGCGTCGGTGACCGCCACGGTGTGTTCCCAGTGTGCCGCGCGGGAACCGTCGGAGGTAGTGACCGTCCACTCGTCGTCGAGCACCACGGTCTTGCCCGTGCCGAGGGTCAGCATCGGCTCGATGGCCAGCACCGATCCGGGGGCCAGCAGCGGGCCGCGCCCGGGCGAGCCCTCGTTGGGCAGGAACGGGTCCATGTGCATGTGCCGGCCGATGCCGTGGCCGCCGTAGCCCTCCACGATCCCGAACGCCCGCCCGTGCCGGCCCTCGGCCGCCCGCGTGCCCGCCTCGATGGCGTGCGATACGTCGGTGAGCCGGTTGCCGGGGACCATCGCGGCGATGCCGGCCTCCAGCGATTCCCGGGTGGCGTCGCACAGCGCCGCATCGGCCGCGTCGAGGCTCCCGACGCCGAACGTGACCGCGGCGTCGCCGTGCCAGCCGTCCAGCACCGCCCCGCAGTCGATGGACACCAGGTCGCCCGGAGCCAACACCTCTGCGGCCGACGGGATCCCGTGCACCACCCGCTCGTTGACCGACGCGCAGATCGACGCGGGGTAGCCGTGATAGCCCAGGAACGACGGGACGGCGCCCGCCTCGCGGATCACCGCCTCGGCGATCTCATCGAGGCTCAGGGTCGACACGCCTGCCACCGCCGCCGCCCGCACCGCCTGCAACGCGGCCGCGACCACCGCCCCCGCCGCGGCCATCGCGTCGAGTTCGTCGGCGGTGCGCTGCGGCACGACTTTGCGGCTTCGCAGCCGCGCCAGCGCGCTCACGATTACTTGCCCAGCGCCTGCAGGGCGCGGGCGAACACTTCGTCCATGCCGCCGACGGCGTCGACCGTCCTGAGTTCGTCGCGGTAGTACTCGAGCAGCGGCGCGGTCTCGTCGCGGTAGACCTTCATCCGGTTCAGGATCACGTCGTCGGTGTCGTCGGCGCGGCCCCGCGACTTGAGGCGCTGCAACAACTCCTCCTCCGAGACGCGGAACTCCAGCACGGCGTCGATGTCGGTGCCGCGGCGCCCCAGCATGTCGTGCAGCGCCTTGGCCTGCTCCGTGGACCGCGGATAGCCGTCCAGGATGAAGCCGTTGGCCGCGTCGTCATCGCTGAGGCGGTCGTCGACGAGCTGGTTGGTCAGCTCCGAGGGCACCAGGTCGCCGGCGTCCAGGTAGCGCTTGGCCTCGCACCCGAGTTTGGTTCCGTTCTCGATGTTGCTGCGGAACAGCTCCCCGGTGGAGATGTGCGGAATTCCGAGCTTTTCGGAGAGCTTCTGGGCCTGCGTTCCCTTGCCCGCCCCCGGCGGTCCCAGCAAAACGACTCTCACTTGAGGAACCCTTCATAGTTGCGCTGCATCAGCTGGCTCTCGATTTGCTTGACCGTATCCAAACCGACGCCAATCATGATCAAAACCGCGGTACCGCCGAACGGCAAATTCTGAACCGCTCCGCCATTGCCGATCTGCAAGAACAGGTTGGGCAGCACCGAGATGGCGCCGAGGTAGATCGAGCCCGGCAGGGTGATCCGGCTCAGCACATAGCGCAGGTAGTCGGCGGTGGGCTTGCCCGGTCGAATGCCGGGAATGAAGCCACCGAACTTCTTCATTTCGTCGGCGCGTTCGTCTGGGTTGAACGTGATCGACACATAGAAGTACGTGAAAAAGATGATCAGCCCAAAATAAATGCTGATGTAGATCGGGTCGCTGGGGTCGGACAGGTAACTGCCGACGAACTTGTCCCACCAGCTGTTGCCCACGCCGCCGCTGCCGCTGCGGATCAGCTGCGTGATCAGGTGCGGGATGTAGATCAGCGACGACGCGAAGATGACCGGGATGACGCCGGCCTGGTTGACCTTCAGCGGCAGGTACGTCGACGTTCCGCCGTACATCCGCCGGCCCACCATGCGCTTGGCGTATTGCACCGGGATGCGCCGCTGACCCTGCTCGACGAACACCACGCCGACGATGATCACCAGGGCGGCGACGCAGACGGCGGCGAAGATGGCCCCGCCGCGGCTGTCCAGGATGGTCTTGCCCTCGGACGGGATGCGCGCCGCGATGCCGACGAAGATCAGCAACGACATGCCGTTGCCGATGCCGCGCTCGGTGATCAGCTCACCCATCCACATCACCAGGGCCGCCCCGGCCGTCATCACCATCACGATGACCACCAGGGTGAAGATGCTCTGGTCGGCGATGATGTCCAGCGAGCAGCCCTGCAGCAGCCCGCCGTTGGCCGCCAGGGCCACGATGCTGGTGGCCTGCAGGATGGCCAGCGCGATCGCCAGATAGCGGGTGTACTGCGTCATCTTGGCCTGGCCGGACTGGCCCTCCTTGCGCAGTTCCTCGAACCGCGGGATGACCACGGTTAGCAGCTGCACGATGATGCTGGCCGTGATGTAGGGCATCACCCCGACCGCGAACACCGTCAGTTTCAGCAGCGCACCGCCGGAGAACAGGTTGATCAGCGAATAGATCTGGCCGGCCGCGCCGCCGCTGGCCTCCTTGATGCACTGCTGGACGTTCGGGAAGTTGACACCGGGGGACGGCAGGGCGGCGCCCAGCCGATAGAGAACGACGATGCCCAGCGTGAAGAGGATCTTCCGTCTCAGATCGACTGTCCGCAGCGATGAGATGAAAGCCGAAAGCACTCTTCCTCCTGCGCAGCCGGGGGGTCTCCTGCATTACGCGCCCAACACCCGCAGGCCAGGACGTACGGCCGCCTTATCTATAGCGCGTCAAACCGTGTACGAGACTAACAGCTGATTCGAGTGGGCCCGTCCAGGGCCATCGGCCACCGCCCATTCACGGCCGAGAAAAACACAGGAAGCCGTAAGCCACGGGGCGTAGAGTTCTGGTGGCTCGTTGCATTTGCTAAATAAATAGGAGCACCATGACACGCACTGACCAAGACAGCTGGGACCTGGCGTCCAGCGTCGGTGCCACGGCCACGATGGTCGCCGCGGCGCGTGCGCTGGCCAGCGAGGGTAGCAACCCGATCATCGACGACCCGTTCGCGGCGCCGCTGGTACGGGCGGTCGGCCTGGAATTCTTCCGCCAGCTGGTCGACGGCGAGGTCGTCCCGCCGGGCGGGGAGGACGGGGACCGTGATCTGCAGCTGGAGACCGACTCGATCGCCGTGCGCACCCGCTTCTTCGACGACTTCTTTCTGAACGCCGCCCGCGACGGCATCCGCCAGTCGGTGATCCTCGCGGCCGGCCTCGACGCCCGCGCCTACCGGTTGAGCTGGCCGCCCGGCAGCGTGGTCTACGAGGTGGACCAGCCCAAGGTCGTCGAGTTCAAGAGCGCCGCGATGGCGCAGCTGGGCGCCGCCCCGACCGCGGACCGGCGGACGGTCAGCGTCGATCTGCGCGACGACTGGCCGGAAGCGTTGCGGCGCAGCGGGTTTGACCCCGCGAAACCCACGTCGTGGAGCGCCGAGGGCCTGTTGATGTACCTGCCGCCCGAAGCCCAGGACAAGCTGTTCGACAACATCACCGCGCTCAGCGCGCCGGGCAGCAAGCTGGCCACCGAATTTCACGGCGATTCCGGCCGGACGATGACCGAACGCGCCAAGCAGTTCAACCGGCGCTGGGCGAACATCGGCTGCGACATCGACCTCTCCGGGCTGTTCTTCGACGGCGAGCGCAGCAACGTCGTGGACTACCTGTCGGGCCACGGCTGGCAGGTCACCACCCGCGAGCGGCGGGAGTACTTCGCCGACTACGGGCTGACGTTCCCGCAGGACGAGACGTCGCAGCTGCGCAACATCGTCACCGTCACCGCGACGCTGGGCTAGCTAGCTAGCTCGATGGCGGCGACCCGCCGCGCCCGGCTTCGCCGCGCTTGCGATCGCCGCTAGCTGGGCCTGGCGGCCGGCGCCCGCACCACCATCGGCACGGCGGGGAAGCACCACGCCATCTCGGTGCGCGACTTGCGCAGCGCGGCGGTGCCGTAGCCCTTCTTGCGGTGCTCCGGGTGGATCCAGATGCGCACGTTCACCTCGCCGCCGAGCAGCTCGCCGAACACCATGCCGACCTTCTCGCCGGAATCGACGGCCACGAACCAGGCGGCCTCCTCGTCGTCGAGGCGCCCGAGCGCCGCGCTGATCTCGTCGTCGAGGTTGCCCGCCGGCCCGCCCGACCCGTCGCCGGCGGCGCCCATGTCCTCGGTGCGGGCGGCAAAGATGTCGCGATCCTTGTCGGCGGAGAAGGGCCGCAGCTCGAGCGTCTCCCCGGAGCTGGCCGGGCGCTCGCCGAGGGTGAAGCTGAGCTGTTTGTTCAGGTCCTCGAGTTCGGCCAGGATCTTGCGGCGCGAGTCGACCGTGAGCTGAGCGAACGACATCCCCATCACCGCTTCGGCGGCCAGGTGGGAGGTGTCGAGCAGCCGGACGATCGCCTCGACCGCGGCCGCGTTGTTCTCGGACTCGACCACGACGTCGGCGATTTCATGCCGCCGTTCAAGGGCTTTCAACAAGGCATCGGCGATCTCGCGGCGGGCGGCTTTGCGGTCCTGGTCGGTCATTGCACCAGCCTAGAACGCCGCCCCGGGGAGCGCGCTACATCGGCGGTTTCCCAGTTCCAGGAACCGCTGGTAGCGATCCTCGCTCGGGGCGGCCCAGGCGGGGTCGGGTTCGACTACGCGCTCGGTGCGGGCCCAGCGGGCGGCGTCGGCGATCGAGGTTTCCAGGCCGGCCGCCATGCGCGCCAGGAACGCCGCGCCCAGCGCCGCCCCTTCCGGCACGGCGGACACCTCGACCGGCCGCCCGGTGGCGTCGGCGATGGCCCGCATCCACGGCGCGACGCGGGTTCCGCCGCCGGTGGCGACGATGCGCGCCGCCGGCGCCCCGCTCAGCTCGATGAGCTGGCGGACCACGAAGCCGGACGCCTCGTAGGCGGCCCGCCGCAGCGCGGCGGCGTCGTGGGTGAGGTCCAGGGCGTCGAGCATGGCCCGGCGATCCGGGTCGTGGAACGGGGTGCGTTCGCCGCGGATGTACGGCGACCACACCGGCACGCGCCCGGGCTGCGCGGCGGCCGGATCGCCGGGCGCGACGACGCGGTCCACCCAGCCGAGAAACAGCCCGCCGGCGTTGCTGGCCCCGCCGATCTGGCTCTTCCCCGCTGCCGTGTGGGGGATCGTCCACAGGCCGGGGACCTGCCGGGGCTCCGAGATGGTGGTCCACACGATCAAGGTGGTGCCGCACAGCACCAGCACGTCGCCGACGCGGTCGGCACCGGCCACGATCTGTTCGCACAGCGCGTCGATCGCGCCGATCGCCAGCGCCGCGCCGGTGCCGTGCACCTGCCCCACGGCGGCGCCCATGCTTTCCACCCGCGGCATCTGCTCGGGCCTCGCGCCGCGTTCGGCGCACGCCTCGGCATTCCAGCCGGTCCCCTCGAACAGCGGATACACGGTGGCGGCGGTGGCGAAGTCGATCACCGCCTCGCCCGCCAGCGCGTGGTTGGCCACCGCCGGTGCCGGCCAGTACCCGGCCGCGCCCGGCGCCTGGGCCGCGGTCCAGCGCAGGAATTCCGCGGCCTCCCCCAGCGCCGGCAGCGGCTGCGCCTCCTGTTGTGCCGTCCGGCCCCGTTCGTCGCCGTACAGCAGCCCCGGTGTGGTCGGCACCCCCGCGGCGTCGACGGCCGTCAGCGACGGCACCATCGCGGAGACCGCCACCGCCCTGGCGTCCGGGCGGTCCAGCCGCGCGAGGGCGGCCAACGGCCCCCGCCGCCACGCCTGGTCGGCGTCGTGCTCGAGCCGGTTCGACGCCGGCACCCGCAATTCGTGCGGGATCCGCGCCCGCGCCGTCACCCGGCCGTCGGCGTCCGCGGCGACCGCCTTGACCGCGGTGCTGCCGACGTCGATGCCGATTGTGACGCCATCACGTGACACGGGCGTCACCGTACGCCAGCATTGGGGTTCGTGACGTCAAGACCGCGCGCCCTGGTGACGGCCCCGCTGCGTGGGCCGGGGTTCGCCAAGCTGTCCGAGCTGGCCGACGTCGTCTACGACCCCTGGATCGAGCAGGCCCCGCTGCGGATCTACGGCGCCGAACAGCTGGCCGAGCGCATCGTGGCGGAGTCCGCCGATGTGGTTGTGGTGGAAGGTGACTCGGTGAGCGGGCCGGTGTTCGACCTGAACCTGCGCGCGATCGCGTCCACCCGCGGGGACCCGAACAACGTCGACATCGAAGGCGCCACCGCCGCCGGCATCCCGGTGCTGAACACCCCCGGCCGCAACGCCGACGCGGTCGCCGAGATGACGGTGGCGCTGCTGCTCGCGGCCACCCGTCAGCTGCTGCCCGCCGACTCGGATGTCCGCGGCGGCAACATCTTTCGCGACGGCAGCATCCCCTATCAGCGGTTCCGCGGCTGGGAGATCGCCGGGCTCACCGCCGGCCTGGTGGGCCTGGGTGCGGTCGGCCGCGCCACCGCCTGGCGGCTGTCCGGGCTGGGGCTGCGGCTCATCGCCCACGACCCCTACAACGACGACGCCCGGCACGGCCTGGACGAGCTGCTGGACGAGGCCGACGTCGTCTCCATGCACGCCCCCGTCACCGACGACACCGCCGGCATGATCGGCGCCGAGCAGTTCGCCGCCATGCGCGACGGCGTGGTCTTCCTGAACACCGCCCGCGCCCAGCTGCACGACACCGACGCGCTGGTCGACGCGCTGCGCAGCGGCAAGGTGGCCGCCGCCGGCCTGGACCACTTCGTCGGCGAATGGCTGTCCCCGGACCACCCGCTGGCCGGGATGCCCAACGTGGTGCTGACGCCCCACATCGGCGGCGCCACGTGGAACACTGAGGCTCGGCAGGCGCAGATGGTGGCCGACGACCTGGAGGCGCTGTTGGCCGGCGGGACGCCCACCCACATCGTCAACCCGGAGGTGCTACGGCCATGAAATCGGTAGCCGACCCCGAGACCGCGGTGCTGGACGCGGCCAAGGACATGCTGCGCCGGGGGCTCGTCGAGGGAACCGCGGGCAACATCTCCGCGCGGCGCTCCGACGGCAACGTCGTCATCACGCCGTCGTCGGTCGACTATCGCGACATGCAACTCGACGACCTCGTCCTGATCGACCCGGACGGCGCCGTACTCCATGCCGCGGACGGCCGCGCGCCGTCGTCGGAGATGCAGCTGCACCTGGCCTGCTACCGCGCGTTCGACGACATCGGCAGCGTCATCCACAGCCATCCGGTGTGGGCGACCATGTTCGCCATTGCGCACCAATCGATTCCGGCCTGCATCGACGAGTTCGCGGTGTACTGCGGCGGGGACGTCCGGTGCACCGACTACGCCGCGTCCGGCACGCCCGACGTCGGCGCCAACGCCGTCAAGGCGCTCGACGGCCGAGGTGCCGCGCTGATCGCCAACCACGGCCTGGTCGCCGTGGGGCCCCGACCGGACAAGGTGCTGCACATCACCGCGCTGGTCGAACGCACCGCCCAAATCGTCTGGGGCGCAAAGGCACTCGGCGGTCCCGTGCCCATCCCGGAGGACGTGAACCGCAACTTCGCCAGCGTCTACGGCTACCTGCGCAGCAACGCCTGATGCGCCCGGTCCGGTTCGGCCACGCGACCGTTTCGCGGGTGGCCGAACTCCAATTCGACTTGGGTGCACAATTTTTCCCGCACACGCCGCCGTCGGGCTGGCGGGACAACGCCGACCTGCTGGAGCCCGACTTCTTCGACCCCTCGACCGACCAGTGGCACATCGCGGTCCAAAGCTGGGTCATCGAGGTGGACGGGCTGACCGTCGTCGTGGACACCGGGGTCGGCAACGACCGCGACCGCCCCCACATGCCGCCCCTGGACCACCTGAACACCGGGTTCCTGGCCGCGCTGGAGGCCGCGGGCGTCGACCGCACCGCCGTGGACGTGGTGGTCAACACCCACATCCACTCCGACCATGTCGGGTGGAACACCCTGCGCGAGAACGACGCGTGGGTCCCGACCTTCCCCAACGCGCGATACCTGGTGCCGGCCGCCGACTACCGCCACTTCTGCCCCGATGGGCCCGCCGGCCAAGACCCCGGTGACCAGCTGGTGTTCGCCGACAGCGTCGCGCCCGTCGACGCGGCGGGCCAGCTCGTCCAGTGGTCGGACGAACACCAGATCAGCCGGTCGCTGCGGCTGCGGGCCGCCCCCGGGCACACGCCCGGCTCCTCGGTGCTGTGGCTGGACGCGGGCCGGCCGGCGGCCTTCGTCGGCGACCTGACCCACAGCCCGCTGCAACTGCGTCGACCGGGCGACGCGTGCGCCTTCGACGTCGACGCGCCGGCCGCGGCCGTGACCCGCCGCCGGATCTTCACCGAAGCCGTCCAGACCAAGGCCGCCGTGATACCCGCGCACTATCCCGGCCACGGCGGCGCCACGATCCGCGCCGTCGACGATCAGTTCGACATCGACCGATGGCTGGACTTCGAATCCCTCTGAGCCTGAGCCTGCCGAGGTTACGGTGTGGGCATGGCGCCCTACCGAGTAGTCCAATGGTCGACCGGCAACATCGGCAGCAGGGCGCTCGGCGTGCTGCTTGACCGCGACGACTTCGAGGTGGTGGGCGTGCACGCCTTCGGCCCGGACAAGGTGGGCCGCGACGCGGGCCTGCTAGCCGGCCGCGCCCCGGCCGGGGTGGCCGCGACCGACGACGCCGACGCGCTGATCGAGCTTCGGCCGGATTGCGTGAACTACATGCCCCGGGTCATCGACTACGAGCTGGTGCTCAGGATGCTGCGCGCCGGCATCAACGTCGTCACGACGGGCGATTTCCTGACCGGCACCCATCACCCGGTCGAGCTCCCGGCGCTGCAGGCGGCGGCGCGGGAGGGCGGCGCGACCTTTTTGGGCACCGGGTTCGAGCCGGGCTTCATCAACGTCGTCGCCGGCTTCCTCACCGGCGCGTGCCGCGAGGTCGACCACGTCAAGCTCGTCGAAACCCTGGACTGCACAACCTATCCCGTGTGGGACGTGTGGAAGGTGCTCGGCTTCGGCAAAACCCCCCGCGAGCCGGTGACGCAAATCGACCCGGCGACACAACGATTCGGGTTGGGTTACTTCGAGACGCTGGACATGATCGCCGCCATGCTGGGCGTCGAACTCGACTTCAAGGACGCGTTCGTAGAGCCCGCGGTGTTGACCCGCGACCTGCACCTGGGCTGGGTGGACTTCGCGGCCGGCACCATCGGTGGCCAGCGCCGCACGTATCGCGGCCACCGCGGCGGCCGCCCCGTGGTCGAGCTGGCCATCTGCTGGACGATGAGCGACGACGCGCTCGACCCGCAGTGGCCCGACCCCAAGGGCTTCAGCGTGGTGATCGAAGGCCGGCCACACGTCGACGCCACGATCCGGTTCGGCAAACCGGGCGAGGACGTGATGACGGTGTTGATGGACAGCACCGCCGTCGCGGCCGTCAACGCCATACCGTTCCTGTGCGACGCGCGGCCGGGTGTCATCACCCCGATCGACTTGCCCATCTCCGGTTCCAAAGGGGCACTAACGGTTTGAACCGCGCCATTCGCGCGGCGTGATGCCGTGCGTGCGGCCGAACAGCCGGCTGAAATAGCCGGGATCGCCGATGCCGACCCGCCTGGCCACCTCCCCGACCGGGAGCTCCGTCTGGGTCAGCAGCTCGCGGGCGGCCGCCATCCGTCGCTCGGCGATCCACTCCCCGACCGTCCGCCCGGTGCGGCGCCGCACGACCGTGGTCAGGTGCCCGGGCGTCATTCCGAGTTCGTCGGCCACGTCGCGTAGCGACAGCGGCTCCGCGTGCCGCCGGTCGATCACCTCGAACACCCCGGCCAGCAGCGGTTCGGCGCTGCGGCGCAACTCGGCCACCGCCGGGCCCGCCAGCCGCGCGAGGTCGATCAGCAACAGCGTCAGGTGCGCCAGGACCGCCTGACGATAACCGTCCTGGCCGCCGGCCAGCTCGGCCTCGATCGACGCGATGGCGTTGTCCCACAAGGGCCGTCGGTTGTCGGGCAACTCGAGCCGCAGCACGCCGCCCGCGTGCCCGTGCAGGAACGGGAACAACAGCGGATGCGCCCGCCACGTCGGCCACGCCGACGCCGCGTCCTCGCCCAAGGCGGCGGGATCGAAGAACACCGCGACGCCGTCGTCGAGATGGAAGTCCTGCGCGGGGTCGAGCACCGCGCCCGCCGCCAGCACGTGCACCGCCCCGTCCGCGGGCACGTACCAGAGCGCCGGAAAGTCGTGGATGTGCCGGCCGCGTTCCCCGAGACCGGGCCCCGCTCGCAGCAGCGCCACCGGGGGCGTGCCCGGGTCCGCCCGGTATTCGTAGACGGGCACGCCGCCGCGCTGGCTTACCATCCGCGCTAGCCGTGCCATATCCCCGAAGATAGTCCCATTAGTTCCGACAATCGACCAATTCTTCTGCGATGCAGGCGTTCACCATGGGAATTGTGACGAAACATCATCCACATGACTACCTGCCCGCCGCGGGCCACGACGCGCTGCTGCCCACCTACGACCTGATGTCCCGCCTGCTGGGCATGAAGAAGGTCCAACGGGCCCTGATCGCGCAGGCCGAGATCACCGACGGTCAGCGCGTGCTGGAAATCGGCTGCGGGACGGGCATTCTCACCATTCGCACCAAACGGTCTCATCCCACGGCCGAGGTGATCGGCTGCGACCCCGACCCGCGGGCGCTCGAGCGGGCGCGGCGAAAGACGAGCGAAGTCCGTTTCGACAGTGCTTACGCCGAACGGCTCCCGTACGCCGACGGCGAATTCGACCGCGTGCTGTCGTCGATGATGCTGCACCACATCGGCGAGGACGCGAAAAGCACCGCCGCGGCGGAGGTTTTCCGGGTCCTGCGCCCCGGCGGCAGCCTGCACCTGGTGGACATCGGCGGCGAGCCGGCCGCCGAGCACGGCCTGGCGGCGCGGCTCATCAGGCGCAATCACCACGCGGCGGGCAACCTCGGCGACGCGATCCCCCGGCTGCTGCGCGGGGCGGGTGGCGCGGTAGTAGTTCAGCCGCCCGAGGACCCGGTGCCGCATCGATGCCACCTCCGTGCACTCGAACCCCGCCCCGCGCAGCAGCCGGGGGATCGCGTCGCCGAGGTTGCCCGCCGCGTGGTGATTGCGCCTGATGAGCCGCCG